>CAYHBU010000015.1:2387-13078 GCA_964354925.1 uncultured Candidatus Saccharibacteria bacterium
AAATCATAACCCAGTCTCAGATACCATCTTATAATTTCATCGCCCCAGAAAAACGCTATTAAAGTCCCCGCTATCAAAAACGGACCAAATGGGATCTGACTCTTCAAGCCCTTTTTACCCATCAATAATAACGGCAAGCTTGCAATAGTGCCGAGCCAAAAAGACGCTAATGTAGCAACCAAAACATTGGGCCAACTCAAAAACAAGGCCATAAATAACGCTAATTTAACGTCACCCATCCCCATCCAATTGCCGCGAGAAATAATAATCAAACTCAAAAAGAATAGTGGCACGGAAAAAGAAATGACCAGATCCCAGAAAGAATAATGAACAGCAGAAAGCGTAAATAGATTCAGAGCAATAACCACCAAAATCAAAGGATACAAGATTTTATTCGGGATGATGTAGTGCTTGAAATCATAAACAAAAATAGCCCATAAGCCGGAAAAAATAATCAACAAGCCGATCAAGTAAACAACATTATCAACCGTAAACCGTAAACCATCAATCGAAAGACTATACACAGCGACAAACAAGATTCCCGTCATCAATTCAACGAACGGATACTGCCATGATATTTTCTGTCCGCAATTACGGCATTTGCCTCGCAAAATAATAAAACTGAGGAGCGGGATATTGTCGTACCAATCAATCTGTTTTTTGCATTGCCTGCAATGCGACCTGCCGACAGCGATGCTTTTCAATATCTTACTTTTCTCGCCATCATCTGCGCTATCCTCGCTTTCTTCGAGACGATAAATCAAGACATTTAAAAAACTGCCCATTGAGAGACCCCAAAAAAATAAACCAAGATAAACAATCATTTAAAGCAATATAATAAATAAAATCATTTATATATTATCACCTTACCACCTCCCAGTAAATCACATCCATATCGACATTTCTGCCATAATGACAATAAAACCTTTAAATGGTAAATTAAAAACAACCCATGACATCCAATAATAAAACCTATATCGTCATCCCAGTTTTCAATGAAAGTCCTATAATCGGATCAGTCGTTAAAGACTTGCAAAATTCTGGGCATAAAAACATCATTTTGGTCGATGACGGAAGCAGCGACGCCACATCTGAGGTGGTTTCAAAAAATAATGTTATTTCAGCCAAGCATTCGATAAACAGAGGAAAAGGAGCTGCCATTAAAACTGGCATCGAGATAGCAAAATTATTGGGCGCCACCAAGGTCATAACGATAGATGGCGACGGTCAGCACAACCCTGATGATGTAGCTAGAATGATAAAATTGCTTGATGATGGATATGAGGTGGTCTTGGGGACTAGGAAACAAGATCCTAAAAATATGCCCCGCCATAAAATAATAGCAAATAAAATCGGTAATTTTTTTACTTGGTTGATATACGGGCTATGGGTCCAGGATAGTCAATCTGGATTCAGGGCTTACTCCCAAAAAGCCATCGGGCTGCTTGATACCAAAACAGATCGCTACGAATACGATAGCGAAGTAATTAAAGAAATATACCGTCACAATCTCAGATTTACAGAGACTCCGATCGAAACCAGATACACAAAATACTCCATGAACAAGCCTCACAAACAAAATCTTAAAAACGGCATGAAAACATTATTAAAAATGATTATTTCTGAATAATTTTATGGTTATGGGATTATCCATTTATCAATTGATACTGGCAATCGTTGCGATATCGTTCATTGCGAACAGGTCTTTAAAGTTTTTCAGGAGGGAAAGCGGACAAACTCCATTCAAATTTTTAACCGCTACAATCATTTGGGGTGCCATATTCTCCTTTTCCATATCGCCACGACTGGCACACATCGTATCGGAAAAATTAGGGCTCGGAGAGAACTTTAACACATTGATATTCATAGGATTCGTCATCGTCCTGTCAATAATATTTAAAATAATGGTAATCATAGAAAAAATAGAGCGTAACATATCGGAGATAGTGCGCAAAGATGCTATTGAAAAATTCATCAACAGTAAAGATAAATCCAAAAATGATCTGCCCTAACTGCCAAAAACCATTTTATTTCCTATCCCTCACCGACAAGCAAAACCTCAAATGCGCAAAATGTAGCCACAGCGGTTCTTTTGTTCCGCCTCAGTACTCAAACTATCATTATGAGCTGTATTCCAAAACGCGATACGATCGCAACCCAAAAACCGATCCCCAAATGGATTTGATATTCCGCAAAATGTCACCTAAAAATACCGATATTGTCATTGATATTGGTTGCGGAGTCGGAGACTATACGAAAGAAATTCACAAGGTATCAAAAAATGTCACTGGCATAGACATTGCTATTGGCACCGCAAAATCAAGATATCCTTATATAAATTTCCTAGAATCAGACTGCAACAAGGCTATTCCGGTTGCCTCCGACTCAATCGACAAAATAATCTCCGTAAACCTGATAGAACATCTTATAGATCCGGAGCGATTCCTTTTTGAATGCAAAAGGATATTGAAACCAAATGGAAAAATCGCACTAACGACCGCCAATCTTGATTTCATATTGCATTCTTATTTTTTTGACAAAACCCACCTCTACGAATGGACATTGAGAGAATTTGAAAAACTTGTCAGCAAATATTTCATCATAGATTTAGCCAATAAAAGCAGTGGCATGTTCAAGTATTATCCAATCAATCTTTTGGCCGCCAAATTTCTAAAACCAGACATTATTATTTTGGGCACAAAACAATGATTAAAACACCACGCCCCCATATCGCCATCCTGATTTTAGGACACGATGATAAAATTCATCTTGATGATGCTTTGAAGTCCGTGCTCGATCAAACATATGACAATTACGAGATAATCTATATTGACAATGGATCAACTGACGGATCAATTGATTTTATGATTGCTAATTATCCAGACATAAAATTAATAGACAACAAGATAAACATCGGCTATGCGCCAGCCTATAACAATGCGCTACGAAATATATTTTTAAATGACTTTGAAGTCGCCGTACTCTTAAACAGTGATGTAATTGTCGATAAAAATTGGCTCGCTGAACTCGTCAAATCCGCCTACCAAGACCAGACCATAGCAACGGCGCAGTCAAAGATACTTTTATGGAATAATGGAAAAGGCAATATCATAAATACCGATGGCGGGAAAATCAATTATTTGGGATTCGGTTTTTGCGGCAATTACAAAAAGAATGATTCAGAGCGCAACGCGCAAGATGCCGATATTGCTTTTGCTAGTGGCTGTAGCGTGTTAATAAAGAAAGATAGCTACTTGAAAATCGGCGGATTCGATGATGATTTTTTTGCCTACGTTGAAGATCAGGATTTTGGATGGAGGGCTAAGATGTCGGGATACAGGAGCATCCTATCAGCTCGTTCGACGGTCTGGCACAAATACGAATTCAAGAAAACAAAGAATGGAAATAAGTTTTATCTTCTGGAAAGAAATCGCCTCTATTTCATATTTAAGAATTACTCGTTAAAAACTATCATACTGATAATGCCAGCGCTTTTACTAATGGAGTTAGGCATCATCGGCTATTCCGTAATAAATGGATTTTTTATTGATAAACTCCGGAGCTATCTTGATTTCTTGTTAAATATAAAGAGGTTATCGGATGACAGAAGGATAGTTCAGGGAAAAAGAGTGGTCAGTGATCGCCAACTATTCTCAAATCTTTCTCCAACCATAGACTTCGAAGACATCTCATCACTGCCTCTTAAAATTGCTAATACGTTCTTGATTGGCTATTATAAGATAATAATAAACTTCATCTAATATGTTAATTGTATTTTTTTGGGCAACACTATTTTCTATCATCACAGCTGCTTCCATCACCTTTTTAGGCAGTAGAGATCTGATATCTGGGCACATCGACATATCCAGGATAATAAAAATAATCATTGATTGGCGATTCATTTTGGGCGCTACTTTGGCATTCGGATCGAGAGTATTATTCATTATGACCAATAACGCTATCCACAAGATACCCAGCCTATCAGAAAGCTCAACGACTATAACCACACTCATAAACTCTATGGCCATCATCTTGGTGATAGTCGCCAACTATTATTTCCTCCATGAAAAAATAAGCGCGACCCAAGGCATAGGCGCGTTCATGATTATTGCGGGAATTTTCTTGATTTCAAGATAGGCGCTACTCGCCCTTTAAGCGATAGATCATTATCTCTGGGAACGAAGCATCCCGATAAACCAATTCAAATCTTTCGTCCCGATCCAAAACACCTACCAAATCTTCAAAAATATTCTTCTTACCTTGTGTATTCCATGCAAAACCATCATTTGCGCCAGATGACATTTCAAAATAGCTGTTATTTTTCTTGATCTTGTAGTTATTAATGAACACATATTTACTGTTAAAATCATTCTTAATTACTTCATACATACTTCTCTCGTCGCCTTCACACACCTTCTTGGAACATACCATACCGCTTCCAGAAATATTCCTCCACAACCAATACCTCTCCTTGTCTTTTAAATACAAAGACATTGGATCCATCCCAATAATATAGTGATTTTTAGAGTTCCAGAAAAAAAGCTGGGGGAAGTCGCTCCAGTCAGCATTGAAAACCACATCTCCATCATTGGAATTATCTGATAGCCATTGGCTGGCCAACCTATACTTATCATAGGGATACTTCTTGAATTGAGAAACCCCACTCACCTGATAATTGTAGAAAAAATACCCCATCACGCCACCTGCCAACAAAACAAGATATATAACATACGTCCCCGTCAAAGAACCTTTGATTTTGCCACCTAACCATTCATGCAAGGACGGAAACCTATCATTGACCACCACCGCCACCAACAATATAGCAAACGGCGCAAGATATTCTATCGTTCTGCCTATGAATAAATATACCGGAAAAATCAAGAAAAATAAGCCAGAAATATAAATCTCAATTAATGTTAGTCGTCTTTTTTTAATTACGGAAACGATGATATTGCATAGGGCAACGATAAAAATGCCACTCAACAATATGATTTCACGAGAAAAACTCAGCTTATTGTACATTTCCATCCCCAGTGGAATATCTCCCAAAAACCGGTAAACTAAAACGGTAAAAAATCCATACATCGTATAAAAATAATTTACGGGATGTAAATGCAACAGCACTCCCAACAACCATCCACCAAAAGCATAAGCTAAAATTCCTAGGTCCCATTTTTTATAATAATACCTGTGGCACAAGACATAGATAGCGGCTATACCAAGAAGCAAAAACGATAACTCATAGGCCAGGGAATAGATGGCAGCCAACACAAAAAGATGCTTTTTCTTATTCTTGATCAGAAAATAAAAACCCATCATCAATAAGAGCAATGATAAAATATGCGGTCGTGGCAAAAACATCCTAAAAGAAAAGGTTCCAAAAACAACAAGCAACCCGAACGTCCAAGCGATAGCATATCTGATATCAAGCTTACTTAAAACAAAATAAAATGCCGTAAAAAATAATGCAGCGAACAAAGCAGTGGCTGCCTTGATTCCAAAAATCATATCGATAAATTCCCCCTGCCCGGAAGGAAATGATGTAAACGGTATCAGGATCAGATGATACAACAGCCACAAATCAACTGGCCTATCTTTTAAAGTAGCGTATTCAAGATACGGGAAATCGATATTCAATCCATCAGCCTTATATAAAAAAGCGTGCTTGATGTGATAATAACCATCGTCTGGGGATATCAAGTTGAATGATGAGAATTGGAAATACGAAAATAGGCCAAGGAAAAATATGAATACTAAAAAAACCTTGCAAATGCTCTTGAATTTTTCACTGACTGAAAAATTGATCATATGTATTGCGAATAATCATCAAAACATAATCATTCTAGCACTTATGATTCAAAATAAAAACAGTGTCCCCGAGGAACACTGTTTTTATTTTGAACACAATTGAAGCCTACTAATTAGTCAAATCGTAACAACCATTAGCGATACCCCATGTGTAAGACGTATTTGTCACTCCACAATTAGTGAAGCTTGTAGTATCAGCTCCGCTGAAACCGGCAGTGTTATCCGCATCATTTTGCAATTGCGGATTGCCAGCACCTTCAAGCATAGCGCCTACATGATAAGTGCTTGTCGTGCCATAATAAGCATAACCGTTACCACCAGATGCAATACAACTACCAGAAACAAGGCTAGGATCACAAGGCAATTTACCGCCCTGGACATAAGAAGTCAGACAAGATGCCACGATACTACCAGAGGTACAAGTACCGACAACAGCATTGGTAGTTACAATGCCCAAATCACCGGCTGCAGCAACTGGAAGATACGAATTGGTAGTATCATAAAACATAGACATAGCCAATTGCACAGTCCTTAGATCTGCCACCCTTCTTGAGTCTCTAGCTTTTTGACGAGCGGTATTTAAAGAAACCAACACCACAGAAGCCAAGATGCCAATAATCGCAATAACAACCAAAAGCTCAATCAATGTAAAACCGCTTTTTTTATCTTTACTAAACATAAATTTTTTATTTTTAATATTAATTATTTTCTAAATCATGCCGGAAAAATCCAGCTTAGTTACGACCTTTCTTAATTTAAAATCAAACTCTTAAACGGCACTGAATTGCCATTTAATAATCATATTATACATCAATAAAAAAACTATGCAAAATTTTTATCAACAAGCCCCTAGAATCCTCCAGCAGCAAAATTATAAAACGGCATCAATACCGCCAAAATCAACACAAAAACGAAACCAGCCATAACAACCACCATCAAAGGCTCAATCAATGTAACTAAAGTATCTAATGTCCTTGAAGTTTCTTCGCTGTAAAATTTAGAGATCCTCTTTAATATCTCTTCCAATTTACCAGTCTCCTCTGCCACGTAAATCATTTGTGATACCATCGGCGGTATTATCACTGGATAAGATTTTAAAATAGAACTGATCGTAAAACCCTTCTTTACTTGATCGGCTGTTTTTTGAAAAACCACTCTATACTCTTCATTGTCAACGACATCTGATGTTATCTCTATAGCCTGCACAATTGGCAATCCCCCGGCAACCAGCGTACCCAAAGAATCAGAAAATCTAGCCAATTCCATTTTCTGAAACAATATGCCAAACAAAGGCATCCTCAATATCATCTTGTCTTTTAAAAACTTCCCCTCGCTGGTACTGAAAAAATATCTCGTTCCGTATATTCCCCCTATCAATAGGATCGGCAAGAAGTAAACTCCATAATTGATCATAAAATCACTGATGGCAAATACGATCTGGGTAGGCAGTGGCAATTCCTGTCCCGATTCTTCAACCATAGTCTTTAGCTTTGGCAAAACATACGTAAACATCAAAATGATGATAATGACAAACACGACCAAAACAATGGCAGGATAAATGAGAGCGTTAAATACTTTTGAGCTCAGCGTGAATTGTCTCTCGAGACTATCGGCAAGATAGTTAAATACTTCTTCCAGCTTTCCGGAAACTTCTCCTGATTTTATCATGCTAATATAAAACGAAGAGAATACTTTTGGATGCCTAGACATAGCCTGGGACAATGCCATACCTCCTTCTAGCTCCTTCGCTAAATCCATTATCACTTCCTGAAAAAACGCATTTGGCGTTTGACCTGACAGAATCTGCAAGCTCTCTACAAGTGGCACCTTGGCTCCAAAAAGCGTTGAAAGCTGCCTAGAAAAAATAACGACTTCTTTACTCCCTACCTTTTCAAAGATATTTATTTTTTTAGAAAGAAGCGGAGCCTCTATTTCCGCTCTCAACTTCAGGATAATCAACTCGTTCCTTTGCAGAACATCAATCGCCGCCTCTCGAGATGAGGCTTCAATGACACCGCTTTGCAATTGTCCCTGTTTTGTTCTTGCCTCGTAATTGAATTTCATATAATTATCTCGTTAGTTATTAGAGATTAGCCTAAAATATAAATTTGTTACCCTACGAACACCACCGATGTAATTGACTTTTGACAAACCAGTAAATATTTAAAATTTTCAGATTGTATTTTGGATTAGCTGATAACTAACGAACTAACTGACTATTTTAACAAGAGTCTTAGCTCTGTAGGATTTAACGAATACTGCTCAGCTTGATCGATAGTTATCTTATTTTTTCTCACCAATTCAGCCAGCGACCTATTCAATGATATCATACCCTCCTCCCCTGAAGTTTCAATGACCAAATCCAACTGATGGGTCTTGTTTTCTCTGATCAAATTCCTAATCGCTGAATTGGCAATCAGGAGCTCGTAAGCGCCAGTGCGGCCACCTCCTATCTGAGGCATCAAACGCCTGGATAAAACGCCTATCAAACTGCCTGCGAGCTGGGCGCGAATCTGATTTTGTTGCGAAGGAGGAAATGCATCTATCATACGATCGATGGTTTGTGAAGCGTTATTAGTATGAAGCGTAGAAAACACTAAATGTCCGGTTTCCGCGGCTGTAATTGCGGTGGAAATCGTCTCCGGGTCACGCATTTCACCCACCATAATAACATTAGGATCCTGCCTAAAAGAAGCTCTTAAAGCATCAGAAAAACTGACAGCATCAGACCCGATCTCTCTTTGATCAATAACTGATCTATCGGGACTATATAAATATTCTATTGGATCTTCGATGGTAATAATGTGCTCCGTCCTGTTGTGATTTATCTCATCAATCATTGATGCTAGTGCTGTTGACTTACCATGTCCAGACGGTCCCACCACCAAAAAAAATCCTTGCGTGGCGCGCAAAGTGAATTCGTGCACGATAGGAGGAATATTCAAAAATTCCATTGTTGGAATTTTTGACGGAATCAAACGCAAGGCAGAACTATAGGAACCTCTTTGCATAAATATGTTTACCCTGAAACGCGCCTTCTCATTCAAACTATACGACAAATCGATATTTTTTTGCTGGATTAAAAATTTTTTCTGGTCTTCGCTAATCATGGCAAAACATAGATTCTGAGAAATCTCCGGAGTCAGAACATCAAATTGAGTAAAAGGGACCAAACGATTATCTATCCTGAAAATTGGATATTTATTCACGGCAAAAAGCAGGTCGGATGCCCCCTGCTTTACCATCTCTTCCAATATAGAATTAAGTTGTTGTTTGTAATCCATTCACTTGTCAAATCTGTCGATCATTAATAATTACTCTTATGGCGCAACATAACAAGTCGTTGCGCTAGGAATAGGGCTAAGCGGTCCAGTAACTGTAGCAACCTTAGGATTACCTGTTCCAGTAATCTTAGGACCGACACAGTTATTGCCTTTCCTATAACCCTGCTTCGCGAAATCGTCAGTCTCCAAAATGAAAGTAATGGTGTAGTACTCACCCGTCCTAGTCGTAGAATCTGGATTTGGATCTGGCGTACGGGTTCCAGTACTAGCGCAAGCATTATAGTAAAATTGATACGTCACGCCAGTTAATGATCCACTGATGGGATCAAAAACCCTAGTCTTGATAATATTGTTGCTTATTAATGTGTTATTAATAGGATCGCCAGCAGGAGCGGCTGTCTTGTCGAGTGTCACATCAGTAATAGGTGAACAGGTATTGAGCGGATATTTTTTATTATTAACATAGTATGAATCCAATGCGCCTCTCAATGTCTTGATGTCAGCAATGCGACGAGAGTCCCTGCTTTTTGATCGGACTTTATTCAAACTCACCACAACGATAGAAGCTAACATTCCAATCACCGCAATGACCACCAAAAGTTCGATCAGCGTAAAACCTTTTGTGTTTTTATTCATTTTATTTTTTTTAAACAAATCGTATTTATATTATTATCTTAACTTATCTCAACGACTTCCACAACATCACCGAAAGAGACAGCTCCCTTGGCCACCTTCAAAAAACCATCGTTTTTCATTGAAATCATTTTCTGTCTTTTAGCTTCAGCCAATAAACTTGCTTCTGATAGGTCGCGTATTATCACTTGCTCTACCTCTGGGGTAATCTCAAACATCTCAAAGATAGCAACGCGACCCCTTGTGCCCTTATGGAAGCATTTTGGGCAACCTTGGGGTTCATAAATGATTAATTCTTTTTGTGGATCTATGTTCCTGAGCTTGAGCTCTTCGGGTCCAACCTCATCAAAGGTGGCTCTGATCATATCCGCAATCTCTTTGCTGGGCTGTACCGGCTTTTTACAATCAGGGCACAATCTTTTGACCAGGCGTTGCGCTATGGCAAGATTCAATGCGGACGGCAACAGATAGGATTCTACCTTCATATCTATCAAGCGCGGTATGACACCCATCGCATCATTTGTATGCAATGTTGAAAACACTATGTGACCAGTCAGAGCCGCATGCACAGAAAGACCGGCTGTTTCTTGGTCACGGATTTCGCCAACCATAATAATATCTGGGTCTTGGCGCAATATACTTCGCAGACCAGAAGCAAAATCATAATCAATTTCCGGCTTTACCTGAGACTGGTTTACTCCCTCGATATAATATTCGATTGGATCTTCAAGGGAAACGATATTTATCCCATCTTTGTTTACAATATTTAAAATCGCATAAAGAGTAGTTGACTTACCAGAGCCAGTAGGTCCAGTTATCAATATCATTCCAAATGGCTTGGAGATGGCGCGCTGCAAAACATCAGCGTACTTACCCTCAAGGCCAAGATCTGCAAGATACTTAACTCCAGTGCTAGTATCCAAAATACGCATCACGACTTTTTCACCCTCAGAAGTAGATCGGAAG
>CAYHBU010000016.1:0-7692 GCA_964354925.1 uncultured Candidatus Saccharibacteria bacterium
GCCGATGGCCAGAATTGAACTGGCGACCTACTCCTTACCATGGAGTTGCTCTACCCCTGAGCTACATCGGCATCAATTCCAACCCTTAAAATCAATCACCAATCAACCTTGAATATTGGCGGATCAATCTTGGTGCGCAGGGCAGGATTTGAACCTGCGGAGCCCTAAGGGCGACAGATTTACAGTCTGTTGTGATTGACCACTCCACCACCTGCGCGTTCCTAACTTTTAACCCTTAACACCTTACAATTAACTTCAAATAAATCCTCTAATCATATAAATATTACAATTAGTGTTTGTTAATCGTTAACTGTTACTTGTTAACACTGGAGCCACCCGTCGGGCTCGAACCGACGACCCACAGTTTACAAAACTGTTGCTCTGCCAACTGAGCTAGGGTGGCATTAACTAAATTTGACTTATATATTTATATACAAAATATTTGAATTTGTAAACCCATCAAACAATCAATCCCGCCATTAGCGGGATTGATTGTTTACAATATTTTGTGCAATACCTACAACTCCTTACGATCGTCTTGCGTTGACGCCATTGTTGCAATGGCAACCCCCTCACCCAATCCTTCATCTGTGCCACCAGCAAATTCTTCGGTTTTTTTATGATGAAGTTTTTGATTCAGAACCTCCGTCCAAGCGTGCATCTTATTGTGTATTTTCAAAGATAAGACTTTTGACTTCAATAATCTTTTATTGATTGATTTCAAGAGGCCGATATGTAGTCCCCTGGCAACCAATGGCAATTCCCCCGTCTTTCTTTCCATGAATTGAATGAATGTCTCCTTGTAAGTCAGCGATTCTTCAGGAAGCAACATTAAAGCCGGTAATTTTCTATAAATAATGTAAACTATTCCGATAAAACTGAAGAGTGATGTTACTATAAGCATCGAGCCAAGGGTCATTTATTTATAAATTAAAGTATTTTCAACTTCATTATACTCCCCGCTCAACAACTCGTCTAGCCCTGAAAATTGCTATAATTCGTATCTTACAAATCTTGTAAGGGTGATGTTCTCACCGATTTTCGCTATGTGCTCCGTAATCAAGTCTTTGATTGTCTGATCGGGATTTTTGATGAATGGTTGTTCGAGCAGGCAGATTTCAGAAAGTCTTTTCTTTAATTTACCGTCGACGATTCCCTCTTTGAGATTAGCTGGTTTATCGATATCAGCAACCTGAGCCATAAAAATAGCTTTTTCTTCGTCAATGACTTCTTGTGGCACATTTTCTGAGCTCAAATATTTTGGAGACATTGCAGCGATGTGCAACGAGAGGTCATGAGCTAAATTCAAGAAATCGGAATTCTGAGCGACAAAATCTGTTTCACATCTAAGCTCCAGCAATACCCCGATTCTTTTATTCGGATGGATATATGATTGGATGATGCCGGCGCTAGTTTCGCGAGTGCCTTTTTTCTCGGCGATAGATCTCCCTCTCTTTCTTAAAGCATTGAGAGCCTCTTCTTGATTGCCGTTAGCCTCTTCAAGAGCCTTCTTGCAGTCCATCATTGAAGCACCGGTTTTCTGCCTCAATTCTTGTACTTGAGTAGCGGTAATAGCCATATTTTTAAAATAAATCTTAGAGATTAATTATTTATTTTCGTTGATTGTTTCAACAACTTTGTCGAGAATGAATCTGACTGATTCTAAAGATTCAGAGTTCGCAGGGATAGGATGCGTAATGACCGAGGGGTCAGCATCAGTGTTCGCGATAGCAACTACTGGAATCTTGGTAATGTTCGCCTCGTGGATAGCCCATTCGTGAGCAGCTGCGTCTATGACAAATATCGCCTCTGGTAATTTTTTGAGACTTCTTAAACCGTTGAGGTTTTTTGATAGGTCAGCAAGCTCTTTCTCAATTTGGAGTTGTTCTTTTTTGGTATATTTAGCCAACTCACCAGTTTCTTTTTGTTTTTCTAAGCTAAGGAAGTATTCGATTCTTTTCAAAAATGTATTACTGTTGGTCAAGGTGCCACCGAGCCATCTTGTCTCAACATATGGCATACCGCATTTCATAGCCGCCTCTTTGATCAACATCTTGCTAGGCATTTTCGTAGCGATAAAAACGATAACGCCTTTATTTTTTGCGATATTTTTCACGAACTCCAACGCTTCAGATAATTTCTGAGCTGTTTTTTCCAAGTTGATGATTTGAAGATTATGGCGAGTGCCAAAAATAAAGCTCTTCATCTTAGGATGGCTTTTTGATTTGATCTTTCCGATGTATACTCCTCTTTTCGCCATCTCATTGATAACCTCTGGAGATGCCATATCGGAAAAAGTATTTTCTTTGATTTGAGTGTCGTTTGACATTATGAAACTTGGGAGCAGTCAACCCTATTAGAGCTGTCTGCCAATTTAAATATTAATTGTTAAGATTATACATAAAAATCAGGATATTGCAAGGGGTTTTGATATTTGATAGGCTGAAAACATCAAATAGTTCATTACATTTCTGATAATATAATCCACACCATAGCACAGGAGGTGATATCATGCCCAATGATAGCAGCTGCAAATACTGCCCACTAAAGCCGGTCTGCAATAAAGGCTATTGTTTTGAAAATACCTTATTCAAATTAGCCGGTGTCACCCCCCACGAAAAAGAGCATCGAGAACATCTTGACTATCTTTATCTGTCCCTTTGGATTTCAAGTATAGGATACCAAGTCTTATTGCTCATCGCCTTTTTCTACGATTATTGGCAACTGGCCCAATTCCTGGAATATATGGAAGAACCATATATCGTGGCTGTTGCCGGCTATGGCGTCGTAAAACTTTTCTACATAGACACCAAGGACAAAAACATACGACTAGAAAGACGGAGCAGAAAAAAACGGACCGGCCATAGATTCATATTCTATTGGTGGCTGAATTTTTTCATTATGACAGCTGGCGTCTTCCTCCTAGACAGATGCCCAGATAACATCCTAGATCCTCCGATAAGCACTTCCCTCAAAATCGCCACGATGTGCACAGTGATCGGAATAGGCTATATTTACGGAAAGACAAATGGAAAAATCAGAATACCTATCTAGACATCTCCGCCCATGCAGGCTCCCAAGCCGTATGGGCGGTTTTCTTCATCACAATAACAATGGTGAAATACTTGATTTTTTTAAAAAGATGTTATATTATGGCAGTTATTAAATAAAGGTTAACAATATTGTTATGAAACAAGAAACCCATCCAAAATACTACGACGAGGCAATATCTCAATGCGCCTGTGGAAACAAATTCGAAATTGGCGCAACCAAACCTGAAATCAAGGTGGAAATCTGCAGTGCCTGTCACCCATTTTTTACCGGAAAGGAAAAAATGATAGATGCTACAGGTAGAGTTGAGAAATTCAAAAAGAGAATGGAAAAAAAGACAAAGTAATAACTCTCTATGGATCCCCGGTTAGCAAAAACAAAAGAGGAATTCGCAGTATTGGAAAAAAAGCTCAGTGACCCTGAGCTTTTTTCAGATTTCAAGAAATCCCAAGACCTATTGAAAAGGCACTCTGAACTCAAAGAACTATTGGAACTTGATGAAAAAATAGACAACATCAACAAGAACATCAAAGAAAACGAGGGGCTTTTATCATCCGAATCCGATGAAGAGCTCTTGAAAATAATCAGCGATGAAATCGCTTCCTTGAAATCAAAAAAGGCAAAATTAGAAGCTGAGCTCAATGAACTGATCTCTCCTGACGAAGCAAGCAAATACAAAAATATCATAATAGAAATCCGCGCTGGAACCGGCGGAGACGAAGCCGCTCTTTTTGCCACTGACCTATATAAAATGTACACGCGGTACGCCGAATCTAAAGGATGGAACGTATCGGTCGTCGATTCCAATCTGACTGATCTTGGAGGAATTAAAGAAATCAGTCTCGAGATATCTGGCAAAGGCACCTATTCTGATTTGCAATACGAAAGCGGAGTCCATAGAGTACAACGAGTGCCGGAAACAGAAAAATCTGGACGCATCCATACCTCTGCCGCATCTGTGGCAATTTTGCCAGTCGTGGAACACGAAGAAGTGACGATTAGAAGCGAAGACATACTTTTTGAAGCTTACCGAGCAGGAGGCCCAGGTGGTCAAAATGTGAATAAAGTGGAGACAGCGGTACGCCTCATTCATAAACCGACAGGTCTCGTAGTCACCTGCCAAGTAGAAAGAACCCAAGGAAGAAACAGGGAAAAAGCCATGCAGATCATGGCATCAAAACTTATCGCATCACAAAAAGAAAAGCAGGCCGCAGAAATGGGACAACTCCGTAAAAGCCAGGTCGGCACCGGAGATAGGTCAGAAAAAATCAGGACTTATAATTTTCCTCAGGACAGAGTCACCGACCACAGGATAAAAGAAAGCTGGCATGGTCTCGAAAAAATATTAGGAGGAGAAATGGATCCGATTATAAAAACTATCAAAGAAAAAATAAAAGAAGGATTCGTAGCAGACGCTTCAATCGACGAAGAATAATAAAATAATAAAACACCGATTCTAATCGGTGTTTTATTATTTTAAAAGTATTTCTCGCAATCTGAATCTATGTTGATATTCTTGTCTCCCCTTTTCAGCGCATCCATATAGTCTTGATAGCAAGCTGCGGCCGTACGAACCCTGTCAGCGTATCCCTGACCGGGAGCTTTTTTCCAATTACCGCCAGCGTAATACATAGCGGCTGCCCTCCTCTCACCTGCCCTATCTTTCGATACAGCGCCATTATCTGCGAGCTTGATTGCAGCACCGGTAAATCCGTCTAACACTCCCCAAGGAGAAGGCGGATTATGGCCGGTCAGATTCGCGATCCTGGATTCATACGCCGCCCAAGTCGTCGGCATGAATTGCGCTATACCCATCGCCCCTCCGCAACCATGAGCCAAATAAGCCTTTGAAACCGGCGCCTTGTCGGGGTTTAAAGATAATTTATACGTAATATCAAAAAATGCTGCCTTCTGCGCCTCTGCAGTCTTTGTTTTACCCAAACGATTATAGCAATCATATAGATCGGTCTTCCAGTTGCCACTGCCAAGATTACTATTCAACTTAGACTCAACCCAAATCAAGCCCAACAAGAACGACGGCCTGATACCTGCTCTATTACCAGCAATCTGCGCATACTCCACGGCTTTTTCTATAGTAATCTTACCAACGCCCAAATTGCCGAATTCAAATAGCCTGCTCTGGATATCGGATATCTTTTTCTGATTCTGTTTGATCAATTCTTGGAATTTCTTTTCCTGACCCTTTGTGGCGGCAATCAAATTTTTCTTTTCTTTTTTCTTCTGATCGGAAGAAAATTTCTGGAGCTCAAGCATTGACTTGAGTTCCAAAGCTTCCGACTGGTCTTCTTCCATCGCCTCTATTTGTCCGGTCAAATCCTGCTTGATACCCCTGATTTCCAGGATGATGTCATAAGTTTCGCTCTGTAAATTTTCAACTGCGGTCACATTAGTAAAGAACTCAGACAAGTCTTCATATTGCAAAATCATCTCAAGCAAACCGACTTTATCATACTCACTTATCTTGCTCAAATGCTCGGTAAGTTTTATTTTTTCCAGTCTTGCCTTGCTTTCAAAATCAGAAATTTTTACATTCTTGTCGCTGATATCGAGCTTCAATTGGTTAAGATGCAGATTAGTTTTTTTGATTTCTAATTCTTGTTTTTTGATCTGACCGTCGATAATCGACATCTCCCTGCTAAAAGTTTTTTGCTCTTTTTTCTTTTCGTCAATCTGATCCTCATAGTCTTTTATCTGATTCTTGAACTCTTCAATCTGTTTTAAAAGCTCTTGCCGATAGGCTTCCTTGTCAACGATTTGCCCTCCGTTACTAGAACTACTGCTTTCTTGAGCCAAGGAAAAATAAAATCCGCCACCATAAAAAATGGCTCCTATCAATAAAAATAAGATTGCGAATTTTGCTAGATCCTTAATAAATCGGGTAGTCATCGGTATTTATTTCATTCCTTACTATCACCAATTATAACAAAAATCTCACGCTTTTTATAGCGTGAGATTTTTGTTATTTGTCGTAGATTATCAGTTATCGGATAGCTTATTTTGCCTCTTCTTCGGCTGCAGCTTTTTCGGCTGCTTCTTTCTTCTTCTCTTCTGCATCTACTTTTACAGCATCGACATTGATTTCGACTGCGCCATCAAGGGCTTTGAGTTCCTCTTCGGTTCTCGGAGGTTTTACCAAAGCAACGACTTCATTAGGATCACCTTGCACGGTAGCGCCACTTGGCAATTTCAAATCCTTCAAACTGATGTGATCGCTAAATTCTTTGATGAATGAGATGTCAACTTCGATTTCATGTGGCAAGTCCTTTGGCAAAGCTTCAACTTGGACCTCGTGGATATTTTTCAAGAAAATACCGCCGTGAGCTTTAATAGCTTCTGACTCGCCTACGAATATCAAAGGGATACTAGCAGTAATCTTCTCATCCATCCTTACTACGTAAAAATCAGCATGTCTCAGGACATCTGTCACAGGATCAGCGTCAACATCATGGATCAAAACAGGATATTCTTGAATTTTTCCATCTTTTTCGACATTCAAACCAACGATTGTTGATTCACCAGCTTGCTTGTAAACCCTAGCAAACTCTCTGAGATTCAAAGAAATTGAAGTTGCTTCTGTGCCGTGTCCATATAAGACAGCAGGGATAACACCCTCTCTTTTCAAGAATTTGACTTGCTTTCCGAATTTGTCCCTGATTGTCGCTGAAATTTTGAGTTCTAACATGGAATTATAAAGTAGAAAGTAGAAAGTAGAAAAAAGCAAAATATCGCTACAAACTACTATGACCTACGCCTACGAAATGTTATATTTATATTTAAAGTATTATACAGATTTCTAAGCAAAAGTCAAACAAAAAGCCCCTGTTTCAGGGGCTTTTATTATTCTTACTCTTTCGGAATAAACCTATACATCACCCCGCATTTATCACAGTAGTAGTCGCTCGGAACCATTTGATATTGCCTGATACTCCCTGGGCCACAAATCAATGGTCCGGTTGTGGGATCATATACTTGCGCAACATCAAATACAATCTTCCCCCCGCAAGGACATTTCTTGCCAGTATCAGTCTTGTTCCAACCAACTTCCTCTTTCCCGTTTTCTCTCATACACCTACCCCCCATTTATTGCAAGTATTTTTTTGAATACATATTTATGTCCTTCTTATATCAAAAACAAAAAATAAAAGCAATTCGTCGGGAATTGCTTTTATTTTTTGTTGTATTTTGTTTATTCTATTTTATCAAATTATTCGGAGGTACCTGTCCCTCGAATACTGCAATGATGTTTTTGGCAGCTACTTCAGACATAGCGGCTCTCGTTTCTTCGGTTGCCGATGCGGTATGCGGAGTCAAAATTACATTTTCAAGCTCAACAAGCCCTGGAGCGAGATTAGGTTCGTTTTCATAAACATCAAGTCCAGCGCCACGGATGACTTTGTTTTTCAAAGCATCAACTAAGGCAGCTTCATCGATTACTGGACCGCGAGAAGTATTTACAAAGTATGCGGTCGGTTTCATCATCTTAAGCTTCTCAGCATTGATCAAGTGCTTTGTAGTTGGAAGCAATGGCACATGCACCGATACGAAATCAGCTTCTTTCAATAATTCTTCCGGGGTTGCCATGAATTTAGCATTATATTCTTTCTCAAACTCTTCATTTCT
>CAYHBU010000016.1:7702-12845 GCA_964354925.1 uncultured Candidatus Saccharibacteria bacterium
AACATCATAATAACCAATGCTCATATCAAAACCTTTTGCGCCATGATGCGCCACACGACTGCCGATCCTGCCAAGACCCAAGATGCCGAGAGTTTTCTTGTAAAGATCATTACCAAGCAACATCATCGGCTCCCAGCCATGATATTTGCCAGCCCTGGTAAATCTATCGCCTTCGGTTATGCGTTGCGCTACTGATAAAATCAAGCCAAAAGCATGTTCGGCTACGGTATTGGTCAAAACATCAGGAGTATTTGAGGCATAGATGTTTTTTGCCTTGAAATCATCAAGCTTGAGATTGTCAAAACCGACTGCGTAATTCGCAACTATTTTAAGCTGTGGACCGGCAGCATCTAAAATCTCTGCATCTATCTTTTCAGTAAGCAAAGACAAGATAGCATCCACTCCTTTGACGCTTTCTTTTAATTCTTCTCTCGTGATACTCCTGTCTTCAGGAAAAACCACAACCTCATAACCCTTTGCCTTCAACATATCGATTCCCGCTTCAGGGATCTGTCTGGTGACGAATACTTTTGCCATTGCTTCGCAAACCCTTAACCTTCAACAATTAACATTTAACGGAATTCATTAATTGTTAATTGCAAACTGTTAATTGTTGTCTTTTAATTTCTTATATCCGATATATATTAACATAGCGAGCACGATTCCCAAAATCACAAATCTCAGATAATCCTGCATCGCTGACCAATAAACGATTGTGCCAACGAGAAAAGAAACAATGCCGGCGAACATAAACGCAACAGACATAATCTCAACAGTAAACAGAAAGAAACTCGCCACAACCGCCAAGACACCTGCAACAATCCAGATAATAAAAAGATTTCTTTTGTAAACATTATTCGCCTTTTCAAAATCTTTTTGACAACTAAAATACGCATCGCACCATCCGATCGGCTCTTTTTGTTCCATTGTAGGATTCATCGGAGCAGGCGCTACCGCTCCGCCTTCCATTTTCCTCTCTCCTTTGTAGTAAATATTTTCACTCCACAATCCGCCAACACTATCGCATTTTTCTTTTGTGGCTATTGTCTGTCTAATATCTTCTGGCTTACAAAAATCGTCATACTTGGTCCCTTTGTAAAAAGTATCGATGCCATAATTTACAAACAAATTAAAAACAATGATCACCGCAATCACCAACCCGAATTTTTTTAGATTAATATATGGCAATGTCATGGTTCAAAATCTTAAATAATCTTAATTATAATTTTATTTTGCGAATTTCTCAATAAGCTCATCAATTTTTGCAAGTATTTTAGAATTATCATCTCTTTTGTAACTCTTTAAATTCTCCCGATAAATATCTAAATTTTTCAAAAAATCTTCAATTTTATCCTTATTTAATTTATCATAATATTTTCCATAACCAAGTTCATCAAGTTGAAAAGCATTTAAAACCTGCTCGAATTGCCCAGCCACCGGCAAGGCTAAATATGGTTTACCCAAAAACAAACTCTCTGTCATTAGACTAAATCCGGCATTTGCCACCACAGCCTCACAATGGGCCAAATCCTCCAAAAATCCTTGTTGGCTAGCTTTTTTAAAAACCAGGTTTCCATCCTCTTTGTCCTCATTGAATCCGTAAATAATAAATTTTTTATTTATAGATTTCAAAACATCTAACAAATCTTGAAACTGAAAAGTCAGATAAACTAAAATGTAATCGCCTTGTGTCGTTTTAGCCTCCAGCACCTCTTTTCTTAAAATCGGAGAAAATAAAAAAGCTTTTTCGTTGATGATTTTACTTTCTACAAAATCAATCACAAGATACGCCCTGGCTTTAAATATCATTAGTCGAGTGACGATTTTTGCTGCAAATGCAGAGATTGCATATTTTTTAGGATATTTAATTTCGATCATTGTCAGACGATGCTGATTATCAATGGAAACTAAGGGAATATTTTTAATATTGGCAATGATTCCGGAAATCGGTTCAAAATCGGAAAATATAATATCGGGCTTAAAATCGCCGGCGATTTTATTTACTTTTTTAATACTACACACAAGCTTTGGAATATTTAAAATATTTTTTATAACCGTGCGAATATACTTAACTCGGTTATTTTTATAAGCGAACTGAAGTCCAAAAATTTCCTCAACATCAAAATAAGAGCTTAAATTTTTATAGCCCTTATCATAAGAAACAACTTTCACCTTATGTCCACTCTTTTCTAAATGATTTATTATCTCTTTGGCTCTTGAAGAATGACCAGACCCCTCCCCGGCGACTCCATAAAGGATATTACTCATAAAATAATTACTTAAGCCACTTTATTCTCACTACCAAAAATTTTAATCTTGCTTTCTATTACCTTCTCCATCGCTTCTATCGGCGCCATCAAATATTTATAAGGAGTTGTTTCATCGGAATTATCGGAAAAATATTTTTTAAACGCATCAGTGAAAGCGATTCTTAATTCTGTATTGATGTTGATTTTACAAATACCAAGAGATACTGCTTTTTGAATATCTTCATTCGGTATGCCGGATCCGCCATGGAGCACTAGTACGGCTAAATCTCCTATTTTAGATTTAATATTAGCTATACGCTCAAATTGCAATTTATCTTCATTAAATGAAATGCCATGACTATTACCAACCGAAACCGCCAGTCTATCGATGCCGGTCGCTTTTACAAATTCCAAAGCCTGATCGGGATTGGTCAGATACTCTTCCTTGATCTCCACCTTTTCTTTAGTCACCTTTGAAGCACCAGGCAAGTACCCCAATTCTCCCTCTACGGATATCTCGGGATTTTTTTCTTTGCACATTTTTACCACTTCGCTGGTCCACCTCACATTATCTTCATATGACAATACGGAGCCGTCAAAATGAATGGAGTTATATCCGGCATCAAGCAAATCTTTTATCTTATCAAGATTGATTAAATCTTTGACGTCTTTATAGGTATGATCAGCATTTAAAATTATCGGCAGCCCCGTCTCTTCTTGATATGACTCTATCAATTTAACAGCCTGCCTGATACCCATGAATTTGCTCTCGCCCTCAGAGGTACCAATGATCACCGGAGATTTTAATTTCTGAGCAGCGACGATTACAGCTTTGACCTGATCGGCGCTCGAACAATTAAATTGTCCAATTGCATACTTGCCCTCTTGAGCTTTGTTAAAATATTGTTTGGTATTCAAATTCATAAACTCAATACTAATATACTAATACGTGCGAATGCAACGAATAATGCCGATGAATTCTTAATTGAATATTCGTATTATTTGTATCATTCGCACCAATTCGTATATTGGCATCATATTCCATATTATAGACTGATGTATCCATTTTCAAAATTATCGATGACCATCTCTTCGGCTTTATCCATACCGCCGACATATTCAAAGAATATCTTAGACCACATCGCTTCTTGTTGATGATACATGTATTTTATTTCTTGCTTCTCCATAACGAGACCCATCGTCACATCGAGCATATTGAAACCAATCAAATCCATGCTGGTACCATTTTCCCTGAATATATCTCCGACAAAATCTAGATTCGCCCAGAAGGTCAGGTCATATTCATAAAAACGATGCCCGAATCTGGCAATATCAGTCTCAGCCTTCTCCCAATGAATGAGCTCTGAATTGACATGAGGTAAGAATAATCGGGGATCGTTTTCATTGTCTTTAGCAAGATATCTTTGGATGATGAGCCAATTCGCCCTATTGGGATCCATCTGTGGATTTTCCAATACATCTCCGCGTAACAATGATTTGAATTTCTCGATAAAATCAGAGCGCAATGAATATTTCCTGAAAAGACGCGAGTAAAAATCGACTTCGTGGAAATAATGGAGCAATAAACCGAAAAGACGCAGTGTCTCTCCTGGAGCATCTATCTTGATAGGAATTACAAATATGATGCCGAGTTCTTTAAGATGAGAAACGTTGTGATATTTCTTTTTGACGAATTTCTCCGCAATCTGCAGCCACTTAGTATCCAGTACAATCAATTTCACCGGCCTGAATTCAAAATCACTGACCTTCAGATTGGAATAGGCCATATCAAAATTCTTGTGCATCCATTCATTGGTTTCAATAAACCTTAATGAGCAGAATAATTGGTCAAAATCCTCTTTCATCAAAAGCTCCTGCACAGTAGAATATCCGAGCGCGCTCATCACGTTCGGTGGAGGATTTTTTTTGATTATTTCTCTGGCCACATCTTTTTTAAGCACAAAAAGGTCTGGAATCTGGGCCAGCTCATTCGCGAAATTAAGTAACGTCTTTGATCCTTCAACTGTAAAGCCATCAGGCTTCCTGAGTATTTCATGCAACTTCTGATCGTCTTTCTTGAATTTCTTGATCAATGCGGCCTGCACCTCGGAAGCCGTCGGGTTCTTATGCACCCCCAATTCTCTCAATATCAAGGAGGCATACATATCGTTTTCTGCAATTATTTTCTCAACAATATTTTTCTTGCCGGTCACTCTACCCATCTTTTCCTCTATCGCCAAAATCACATCTTCTTTAGTCCTTAAAATTTTCGCCATTTTTTCACTCGGCCTGATTTGATTCATGGTTTTCAAATTAAATAGCTCAGATTTTACTCTGAACTATTTCTTAATAATCTTATATATATTTTACCTTTTTAGAGCGCACCTTGCAACGCAACACTATTTCAAACCGGAAAATTCTTCTATGGTAACTTTTACTTTTTTCCAATGTCCGAAATCATTCTTTTTCAAAAGTCCCTTTTTGGCGCCGAAATATGACACTACCGATGTGGCATTCGCTGTGCCAATCTGGATAGCATGTTCCATGTCCACACCATCAAGTATCGATGACACGAATCCGCTATTGAAAGAGTCGCCCGCTCCGGTCCTATCTATCACTTTTGATTTTGGCACCCCAGCACGATATATACAGCAACCATCATGCACAGACACCCCTTTCGGACCCTTGGTCATAACGAATATGCCACCTTCTTTTATGGATTTGCGCCCCTTTTCCAAAAGGCCCTTTTCGTCCTCCATGTTACCGCCAAAGAATGTAGCAGCCTCCTCGTCATTCATCAATAAAATATCTACCTGTTTTAATAGCGGTTCCAATTTTTTAGCGCCAAATTTAAGTTCTAGCGAACCAGGATTGATCGCTATCTTTATATTATT
>CAYHBU010000017.1:0-12735 GCA_964354925.1 uncultured Candidatus Saccharibacteria bacterium
ACACGACGCTCTTCCGATCTCCTTTCATTTTTTAAAACTTTTTGAATTTGTATTATTATATTTTTATATCAGACAGAATTTTAAATATATCGATACTGGAAAGTTAGTATGCGTAGTTATTGCCTCAGCCTTGGTGCAAGTTTTTATTGCGGATGCCCAATTTAATTTTCAAAAAGATGTCGGGTTGAAGTATCTGGGTGAGAGTCCCCTTTCGATTATTATGGATGGTGTGGCAAAAATCAACGAGGATGGATTCAAGCTAATAAGACCATATGGCACATTTCCCCATCCAAATATCTTTGCCGCATTTTTAATCTTTGCCCTATTCTTGACGTATTTTGCCATATTGAAAAATGCGTCAAGAATAGGGCAAAATAAGGCCAAGTCTGTTATAGGTCAGGCAAAATACGTCATTGAGGTAGGATTATTATTCTTATTGAGCCTGGGGTTGATGTTGACGTTTTCAAGAAGTGCGATTGCCATATTTTCAATCAGCAGTCTTATGTTCTTTGCCACTCTGATTTTTAGCAAGACAATAATAATTGAAAAAATAAAAGTAGTTAGAATTTTCATTGTTACGATACTCATTTTCATTTCTCTGGGATTTGTTTTTAGAAACGAAATCATCTTTAGGACGTCAAATATTTTGAGCGACCAATCAGTGTCACAAAGATTTTTTTATAATGAGGTTGCAATAAATCAAATATTATCATCCCCTATTTTAGGAGTCGGTATGGGAAATTTTATTGTTGATTTTAATACCAGGCACAGCAATCTTGCTGTTTGGCAGTATCAGCCATCACATAATTTGTTTTTGTTGATTGCTGCAGAGATAGGTGTTTTGGGCGCATTGCTACTGATTATTTTCATAATTCAAAATTTACATCGATTAATAAGAAATAAAATTAATTCGGGAGATATTTTCACGATAAGCATCTTATTTGTTTTCTTTAGTTATCTAATACTTGCAAATTTTGATCACTATTTCTGGACTATTCAACAAGGACAAGTATTATTTTGGTTGGTAGTCGGAATACTTAATCAAAAGGAAAATTAAATACAACATAATATTAATCCTGTCAAGATGTTGACATGCTACTCAATTCGTTGGTATTGTCTAGAGATTCTTATAAAATATTAAAAGAAGAATATGATTTTGCGTCGATAACTGATGACTATTTTCGAGACCATTGTTTGTATTGAATGCCTCAATGGTAATCTTGAAGAGACTATTTGATTTTCCGTGGACGATAGAACTGAAAAGCATGGATTGTAGTCCGTTGGGCAAAAGAACTGAAGGTAGACATTTAAATATTTTTTGAAAAAGAGGCATTCGCCTCTTTTTTGTTTCACGTGAAACAAAAAAGAACGGTGTTTTACTTGAAAAAGATGGCGTAATCTGTATAATTGATGGATTAACCATGTTCCATTGGTGCAATATTTTAAATTATATCGCTCGCCTCATCACAAGATAATTCTTTGTTTGTGGTTTGTTCGTAATCATAAATGTTTCACGTGAAACAAAAATTAAAAGGAGGATTTAAGTATGGAAAATAACAAGAAAACACCTATTGTAGTGCTAATATCTGGTAGTGGATCTAATTTGCAGGCTATAATTGACAAGATTAATTCTAGTGAATTGCAAAATGTAGATATTGAGGCAGTAATAAGCAATAAGGCTGACGCCTTTGGTCTTGAAAGGGCTAAAAAAGCGGGTATTTCTACGGAGGTGTTTAGTTTTAAGGATTTTCAAAATAGGGCAGAATGCGTCCAAATACGTCAAAATGAGGCAGATGAAAATAGGGCAAAGGAAATAATGAGGCAGAGATACTGCTTCGAGCTTGCCGTATTAGTCAATAAATATAATCCGGAATTAGTTGTTCTGGCTGGGTGGATGCTTGTTTTAAAAGACGAATTTTTGAAAGTATTTCCTAATAGGGTTATCAATCTACATCCTGCCTTGATACCGGCGTTCCCAGGAACTCATGGCATCAAGCAAGCATTTGATTTTGGCGCTAAGGTGACTGGCGTAACCGTTCATTTTGTTCCCGATGAAGGTGTGGATACTGGGCCAGTGATACTGCAAGAGCCTGTTAGAATTGAAGAATCTGACACAGAAGAGAGCCTGGAAGCCAAGATCCATGCCGTAGAGCATCATATTTTACCAAAAGCAATAAAGTTATTCGCTGAAGGCAGGATTAGGGTAGAGGGACGAAAAGTAAAAATACTCTAAAAATGTTTCACGTGAAACATTTTATTTACTAAAAGAGGCTATTATAAAATAATAAGCCTCTTTTTTGTTGATAGCGCAGGGCGATAGAAATTGGACAAGGGAAGAAAGTGCCCCCTTTTTTTTAGTTTTAAACTGAGGAATTGACAAGGCCTCAGTTGGATCTCGTCTTGTAAGACACTTATTTGATATGAAATTTATTGATCGGTATCAATTGAATTGCTGGTAATTGGTCCGTAAGTAGATCGTTATTTTAAATAAAAATATTGTTTCACGTGAAACAATACAGACAATTGCCCTATTTTTGAATGCGTCATAATAAGGCAAAATAGGGCAAAGAACTTCTTAGCTCGTATAAAAATGGGACAAACTGTGGATAAGATGGGGAATGGGGCTGAAAATAGGGCATAATAAGGCAAAATGCGTCAAAATAGGGCAGTCCTCACGATGCCCTGAACTATTCCCGTCTGATTGGAGGTTCCACGTGAAACAAGACGAGTTTGATCAAGTATTGTTAATGTCCGAAATATGATACAATGAAGCAATCAGCGGCCCGTACCAAGGGATTACTTGACAGAAATATTAATCTATTGCATTTATGGACAATATTGCCCTGGGCAAACATGGAGAGGATTTAGCGGTTAAGTATTTGATAAACAAGGGATATCAGGTATTGGAAAGAAATTTTAGGAGGCCTTGGGGAGAACTTGATATTATAGCTAGATTTTCTGGGGATATCGTGTTCATAGAGGTTAAAACTCAAAACAAGAATAATAGATTTTTTATCAGACCGGAGGAAAATATAACTATATTCAAGCAAAGACAGTTGATTAAGGCCGCACAAGGGTATTTGGCTAAAATGAGACTATTAGATAGGAATTGGAGGATAGATGTAGTGGCCATTGAGGTGGACGGGGATAACAGCAGCGACATTAGGCATATTGAAAATGCTATTAATGAATGATACCAAAAATAAGCGGGTTGGTTTTGCGCACCTAAAGCACCCCCCTTTATTTTTAGATAGAAATTTGGTATGATTTTGGCAAGAATGCCATTAGGAGTCGCAGTCATTGATATGATTATATTAAGAATTGCTGAATTTATTAAAAGATAACAAATAAACAGATTTGATCACTTGATTGCAATCTGGTTACAATAGGATGAATATTCAATGGTACGGACAATCTTGTTTTAAGATGCAGAGCGGAGATGTGACGGTTATTACGGACCCTTTTGATAAAAAAATAGGCTTAACACCTCCCAGAGGCAAAACTGACATCGTTTTGAGTTCCCATTCTCATGACGATCACGATAATTTAGATAGCTTTGACGGGTCTTTTGTCATAAAATATGCTGGTGAATACGAAGTGAAGGGAGTTATCATTAGAGGCATTTCATCATTTCACGATAATGAAGGCGGTAAGAAATGCGGTTCAAATAATATATATGTAATCAACATTGAAGGAATTAACATCTGTCACCTCGGTGATTTGGGCCAAAAAGAATTGACTCCTGAGCAAGTGGATGCGATTGGCAATGTAGATATATTGATGACGCCAGTTGGAGGAGATTATTTACTGGACAAGGAAGAACTCAATATATTGGATGCCGAAGGAGCAAAGAAGATAATTAATCAGATCGAACCGCGCATAGTGATTCCGATGCATTATCAGATTGATGGTTTGAATCTAAAAATGGAGTCACTTGAGAAATTTTCCAAGATAACCGGCGCCTCAGAAAAAGATGCAGTTTCGAAATATTCGATCAAGAGAAAAGATTTGCCCAGCCAGGAAGAGCCACAATTTGTCATAATGAAATTAGATTAAAAATAAAAAAAGTCTCATGTTGGATACAAAATTTGTAAAATTCTTACAGGGTAGGCCGTATCATATAAGAATGTCTATTTTTGTGTTTGCTCTAGCGACTGCGACGATGGTGTTGGGTTCATTTTGGATGTCTTCTTTGCAGGACACTTTTGTTGAAGAGACGGACAAGCCAAAAGCAATAGCAAGTAAGGTAGCGGTTGCTGACAAGAAAGAATCACCTTCGCTAGTTAGTAATCTTAAAGCGAATATAAAAGATTTTGGCAGTTTATTCGCGGATTTATACTCTAGCTCGTCCGAGGAAAGCAATGACAAGAAAAATATGAGCACGAATAATCCAAGAACGATCAAGCCCGTAAGACTCCCGATTGATAAGCAATAATGCAACAATTAACAATTAACAATTAACAATTAACCGAATAGCGAATTGATTCAGGGGTTAAATGTTAAATGTTGGGTGTTGAGTGTTATGAAAAATTGGCAGCTGAAGAAAATAAAAAATTTGAAATAGGTAAGATAATAGATCAAGAGATTACCGAAGAGGTGAAAGATTCTTATTTGGCATATGCGATGTCAGTTATCGTGTCGCGTGCCTTACCTGATGTGCGCGATGGTTTGAAGCCTGTGCATCGCAGGATTTTGTATGCTATGCATGACCTGGGCTTGCAACCAAGCGCTAGATTCAGGAAATCAGCTGCGGTTGTCGGTGATGTGATTGCAAAATATCATCCACATGGTGATGTTGCTGTGTATGATGCGATGAGCCGTATGGCGCAAGATTTCTCTATGCGCTACTTATTGGTAAAGGGCCAAGGAAACTTTGGTTCAATCGATGGAGATATGCCTGCTGCTATGCGTTATACCGAGGCAAAATTAGCAATGATTACCACAGAGCTTTTGGCAGATATCGAAAAAGATACGGTTGATTTTCAAGACAATTATGACGGAACAAGGAGAGAGCCGAAAGTTTTACCGACAAGGATTCCTAGTTTACTACTCAATGGCACCGATGGTATCGCTGTCGGTATGGCGACAAAAATTCCTCCCCACAATCTCACCGAGGTTATGGATGCAGTGAGTTTTCTTGCTGATAATCCAAAATGTGAAATGGAAGATTTATTGAAGTTCGTGCAAGGTCCGGATTTTCCGACAGGAGGAATAATTTATAATCAAAAAGACATCGCTCACGCGTATTCTTCTGGACGTGGTCCGATGGTGGTGAGAGCCAAAACAGATATTACAGAATTAAAAAATGGCCATTTCCAAATCATTATCACGGAAATTCCTTTTCAGGTGAATAAGTCTTCCTTGATAGAGGTGATGGCGGATCTAGTTAACGAAAAGAGAATCGAGGGCATAAGAGATATCCGTGACGAATCTGATAAGGATGGATTGAGGATTGTCATCGATCTGAAGGGTGACGCGCATCCTCAAAAGATATTGAATAATCTTTTCAAATATACTGATCTCCAGAAAACATACCATTTGAATTTACTCGCATTGGTTGACGGTATCCAGCCGCAAGTTTTGACACTCAAAGAAGTTCTTGAGCATTTTTTGCTTCATAGGAAAGAAGTCATTATCCGTCGAACGAGATTTGATTTGAATAAAGCCAAGGATCGAGCCCATATATTAGATGGCTTGAAGATAGCGCTTGATCACATTGATGCTGTTATCAAGACCATCAGAGCTTCTGAAACTAAAGAGATTGCTCATAAGGCATTGATTTCTAAATTCAAACTGACACCTATTCAGGCGACAGCAATCTTAGAAATGAAATTGCAGACACTTGCCGGACTTGAAAGGAAAAAAATCGAAGAAGAGCTTGATGAAAAAATGAAATTAATAAAAGAATTGGAATCGATTTTGAAGAGCGAGAAAAAAGTTTTAGATATTATCAAGGAGGAGGTCGGGGTGATCAGAGATAAGTATGGAGATGAAAGGAGGACGAAGGTGGTGCGATCTGCGATAGGAGAATTCAAGGAGGAAGATTTGGTGCCAGCCGAAGAGTCGATAATTATTTTGACTCGAGAAGGATATATCAAGCGCATCAGTCCGGATACCTGGAGGACGCAATCGCGCGGTGGCAAAGGAGTTGCCGGCATGTCTACAAAAGAAGAAGATGTGGTAGATGTTGTTTTGACTTGCAATACGCACGATTGGTTATTGTTTTTCACCAATAAGGGAAAAGTTTTCCAAACAAAGGCTTATGAAATTCCGGAAGGCTCTCGCACATCAAAGGGTAGAGCTATCGTCAATTTTTTGAATTTAGCCGCAGGAGAAAAGATAAGCTCTATCTTGAGTTTGAAGAGTAAAAAGGATGAAGCGAAGGAAAAGTATATAATACTTGGCACTAAAAATGGTATAATAAAGAAAAGCGCATTTGAAGAATTTGAAAATGTCAGAAGGACGGGAATCATCGCTATAAACTTGAAAGATGATGATACTTTGTCTTGGGTCAAAACGACAAGCGGAAATGATGAAGTGATTTTGGTTACCAAGGACGGAATAGCTATCAGATTTTCCGAGAAAGATGTGAGACCGATGGGCCGTTCAGCGAGCGGAGTCGGTGCAGTACGACTTAAAAAAGGTGATGAGGTTGTCGGCGTAGATATTATCAGAGCAGACAAAGAATCACAGGGTTCTAATTTGTTGGTAATCATGGAGAATGGTTATGGCAAGCAAACTAATCTGAAAGAATACAAGAAACAAAAAAGAGGCGGTTCTGGTATAAAGACTGCAAATATCACTTCAAAGACTGGATCAATAATCGCTGCTAAGATTTTGAGTGGAGAGGAAAAAGATTTGATAGCCATATCTGAACAAGGACAAGTAATCAGAACGCCATTAGAATCGGTATCTGTACTCGGTAGGGCTACTCAAGGGGTCAGGGTTATGAAGTTGGAAACTGGAGACAAAGTAGCATCGGTGACGTGCATTTAAAAAAAGACTTAAGACTAAAAACTTAAAACTAAAGATTTAAGACCGAAGATTAAAAAATTCAGTTTTAAGTTTTAAGTTTTAAGTTTTAAGTTATGTTAATCAGAGGCTTTCTCAATCCCGAAGAAGTATTGCAACAAATAGACCTCAGAGAGGGTATGCTTGTTGGTGATTTTGGAGCTGGATCAGGGCATTTTGCCGTCGCTATCGCCAAGATTGTCGGTAATTATGGGAAAGTTTTTGCGGTAGACGTGAGAGATGCTTCGCTGGATGCCGTGAAGTCGCGGGCTAGGATGACTAATCTGACGAATATAAACACCATAAAAGCTGACCTTGAAGTTTTGGGATCGACCGGAATCCCTGATGATTCGTTGGATTTGGTCGTGTTAATCACAGTCCTGTCACAATCAAATAAAAAAGAAGATATTTTAAAGGAGGCTGAGAGGGTTTTAAAAAGAGATGGCAAATTATTAATTGTCGAGTGGGCGCAGACCGGACCTGCCTTTGCTGCTGTCCATGAATTCCGACTCCAGAAAGAAGAAATGAGACAACTCGTAGAGAAATCAGGTTTGAAATTAGATCGAGAGCTCGATGTGAAGTCTTTCCATTACGGATTTTTGTTTATCAAGCCGTAAATCTTAAACCATTTAACCCAAATGAATAAAAACCAGATCATAATTTTGACTGTCATCGGTTTGATTGTCATCGGTTTGATTTTTGCCTTTCTATTCGGACGAAAAGATTCTGGCGTACCCGATGTCCAGGGAGATGTTTTGATATGGGGGGTATTTGATGATTCAGATGTGATGCGAGGATTTATCTCTCAATTCCAAGCTTCTTACCCGAAAGTAAAGATAACTTATCAGAAAAAAACAATAGATACCTATGAAAAAGATTTGGTAAATGCCCTGGCAACCGGAAGTGGTCCAGATATTTTTTATATCCACAATACCTGGCTTCCAAAGCATATCGATAAATTGACGCCGACTTACCAAGATTATATGACCGTTAATGATTTTAAGGATGTTTTCGTGGATGTGGCTTACGAAGATTTTGTTGCTGATGGAGAGATTTATGCCGTTCCTCTTTATGTTGATACTTTGGCGCTTTTTTACAATAAAGACATATTCAACGGAGTCGGTATAGCCAATCCGCCTGCAACTTGGGAAGGTCTTTTGAGTATGGTTCCGTCGTTGACCCAGAAAGATGAATTGGGGAATATAATCAAGTCTGCAATCTCAATCGGGACCGCAAAGAATGTTAATAGAGCCACTGATATATTAAGTCTACTGATGTTGCAATCAGGCGCGAAACTATTTGACAAAGACAATATGCAAGCCACATTCAATAGAGGCGCCACTATTGGTGGCGTGAGTTATCCTTCTGGTGAAAAAGCTTTAGAGTTTTATACTAATTTTGCTAATCCGCGCAAGACCGTTTATACGTGGAATGGTCTTGTCAGTTATTCGATAGATGCATTTTTGGAAGGCAAAGTGGCAATGATGCTAAATTATTATTATCAGATTGAAAATTTACGCCAGAAATCTCCGCATCTGAAATTCGGAGTATCCTTGATGCCACAATTCAAAACTTCGACGCAAACTGTCAATTATGCTAATTATTGGGGGGCAACAGTTTCCAAGACGTCAAAGAATCCTGAAATCTCTTGGCTTTTCGTCCATTTCTTGACCGACAAGGATCAGGCGCAAGAGTATCTCAAGAAAACCAACAAGCCGACTGCTAGGCGCGATTTGGTGGATGCCCAGAGGCAGGAGAGTAAGGAGTTGGGTGTCTTTGCGCAACAATCATTATCTGCCTATTCTTGGTATCAGCCTGATAGCGATAAAATTGAAAAAATATTTGAAAGAATGATAGAATCAACTGTAGATGGCGCATCCGTCAGTAACACGTTGGATAGCGCTGCGCAGGCAACGAATTCATTAATTGAAAAATAATCTATGATTATCAAGAATGATAATGTCAGGAAATTATTTTTACCCGTCACTTTTTTATCTGTGAGCATAATGATTTTTGCCAATAATGTGCTGGCAAAGACGGGGGGGCTGGTGCCGTGTGGTCCTGGGACAGATGATCCAGTTTGTGATGTATGCGATTTTTTCGTGATGGTTAAAAAAATCATTGACTTTATGATGATAGATATCGCTCCTGCTCTAGCGCTATTATTGATAGTATCTGGAGCGGTTGTCATGATGACCTCGGGAGGATCACAGCAGAATTACGACAAAGGCAAAGACATTATTTTCAAGACTATAATAGGGCTTTTGATTATATTTGGATCTTGGTTTATAATTAATATCGTGATGTCCATATCGACTGGAGCGGATACATGGTATACGATTAAATGTTAATATAGGTCATTATGACAAGAAGTTTTACAAAAAATTTTTTATTGGCATTGATTATTCTGTCCTTCCCGATGGTTGTTCTTGGCGCAGAAGGTATCACGATAGACAATCCGCTGGAAACAAAGGATGTCCAGGAGCTTTTAAATAATGTTATCGATGCTATTTTGCAAATAGTGGGAGTAATCGCGGTGGCGATGATAGTTTATGGGGGGATACAGTATATGATTTCTGGTGGAGAGGAAAAAAAGCTTGAAAGCGCTAAAAAGACAATAACATATGCTGTAGTGGGTTTAGTGGTCGTCATATTGGCCGGTGCAATTATTAATTTTATAATTGCAACAGTGGGCAAGTAGTAGGTTTTACTCAAGATATTGTAATAATGCTAGAGATGTTTATTGTTGGCAAAATATTTAAAATTATATATAATTCGAGCATTATCAGTAAAAAGGTCGTGAAGTGATAATGATCAAGATTATTAATTAATTATTAAAATTTACAAGTATATGAAAAATATTGTTTCCAAAATAGGATTGTTGGCACTGGGATTGATTTTGCCGGTAGCAGCAGGAGCACAGAAGGTTACAGAGGTTACTACAACGGGTGCGGCCGATTTAATGGCCACTGTAAAAAGTGTATTAAATACTGTTGTGGGATTAGCCGGTTTGATTGCTGTTATTTTTATGGTTATTGGAGGTATTCTTATAATCACATCTGGTGGGGATGAAGATAAGTCTAAAAAGGGAAAAGGATATGTTACCTACGGAATTGTCGGATTGGTAATTGTCATAATAGCTGGTGCGCTTGTTAATTATCTTATTACGACTGTTAAATAGAACAAAAGGATAAGAATTCAACTCTGAAAACACCCCTTCTGGTTATTGACTGAAGGGGTGTTTTTGTTTAATATGGAATACTATATAGAAAGGAGTTTAGTCCGCTATGCGGACGTGTAGCGCTTAGCGCTGTAATACGCAGTAAATAATCATTTTTACTCTGTATTATACGTTATGTGTTGCATAACTTTATGGATAATCCATTATCACCTAAGTTTTTGATGGAAGAGGCTTTAAAAAGCATACTTCCGGCCCAACTGCCTAAGGTTGGGGAGTTGGTAGAAGGAACCGCTTTAGGCAAAGAAGGTTCCTATCTTTACGTAGATCTGGGCGCTTTCGGTACAGGCGTGGTCTATGGAAAAGAGTATTATGACGCGCAGGATTTGATCAAGGGCGTGAATATCGGAGACAAGATATCAGCCAAGGTCACTGAATTGCAAAATGATGACGGCTACGTCGAGCTATCCCTCAAGGAAGCTGGTCAAGAAATGGTTTGGGATGAAATCAGAAAACTAAAAGAATCCGGAGAAGTTGTTTCCGTGAAAGTGACTGAAGTGAACCGTGGAGGTTTGATGGCCCAGATAAAAGGCGTGCCTGCTTTTATGCCGGTTTCACAGCTTTCTGTGAAAAACTATCCTCGTGTTGAGGGTGGAGACAAATCAAAAATCTTACAGGAATTGAATAAATTCATCGGCAAGAATATGAACGTCAAGGTCCTTGATGCTGATCCGAGAGAGATGAAGCTTATTATCTCCGAAAGAGAAGTGCAGGATGAAGCATTGAAATCGATTTTGATCAATTTCAAGGTTGGCGACATTGTTGACGGTGAGGTTTCTGGTGTTGTTGATTTCGGCGCTTTTGTAAAAATTGGCGTTTCTGACTCTACTCCGACAGAAGGCGCTCCGCAGCTTGAGGGTTTGGTCCATATTTCTGAACTTGATTGGCAATTAATTGAGAATCCAAGACAGGTTGTCAAAGTTGGAGACAAGATCCAAGCAAAAATCATCGGCATCGAAGGAGACAAGATTTCCCTCTCTATGAAAGCCCTTAAAAAAGATCCTTGGGATGAGATTGAGGATACTTATAAGGCTGGCCAAGCCGTAAAAGGCAAGGTTGTAAAATTGAACCCATTCGGCGCTTTCATTAAGCTCGATGACAATATCCAGGGTCTTTGCCACATCTCTGAATTCGAATCAGAGGATCAGATGAAGGAGAAATTGGAAGTCGGAAAGTCATACTCTTTCAATATCCAGTTGATCAACAAGGCAGAGCATAGGATGGCGCTCGGCTTTGGAAAGGCAAAATCATCAAAAGAAAAGGAAGTGAGCGAAAAGAAAGAAGAAGAAAAATAATAATCAATATTATTCAAAACAAAACAGTCCGCCTCGGCGGACTGTTTTGTTTTGTGCGAGCGTTTGATATACTATGATTATTAGTAGTGCATATATCTATTGATCTAATTAAATTTTGATCGACAGAACTTAATTTAAGTTTTTAAAAAAATGTCTAAACATCATTCCGAGGGAGAAAGTTTGGTTATAGAGATAATTAAGAAGACTCTTCCTTCTGTTGTCAGTATTTCTATTGCTAAAGATATTGAGGAGGTTGAATCGGAGGAATATTCTCCGTTCAATATTTTTCGTTTTCCTGAACGAAGGAATTCTCATAAGCATAAAGTCCATATTGGTGGCGGATCAGGTTTTTTTGTATCTGGAGATGGCCTGATTTTGACTAACCGTCATGTGGTAGTAGATCATGATGCAGAATATACTGTTGTCACCTCAAATGGTAAAAAATACCGAGCTCAGGTGCTTGCAAGGGATGAAATCAATGACATTGCCATAATAAAAGTCCAAGAAAATGGATTCGAGCCTCTTGAAATGGGAGATTCTTCAAAGCTGGATCTTGGACAAACTGTGCTTGCGATAGGCAATGCATTAGGCCAATTCCAGAATACTGTCTCCAAAGGAGTATTGTCCGGTCTCTCAAGATATATCTTTGCGATGGCTGCCCCTGATGAAGCCATGCAAAACCTGAGAGGCCTCATTCAGACTGATGCGGCTATTAATCCCGGTAACTCTGGCGGTCCACTTATAGATCTTGATGGAAAGGTCATCGGCATCAATGCTGCGATAGTTTGGGGAGCGCAAAACATAGGCTTCTCGATACCTATAAATAATGCTAAAAAAGATTTAAGCGATTTGATAGAATTCGGAAGGATTAGACAGCCGTTTTTGGGTGTTAGATATATCCAGATAACAAAAGAGTTGCAGGAACTCAAAAAGCTTACAGTTGATTATGGAGCCTTGATACTGAAAGAGCATCTGCCAAATGATTTGGCTATAATCAAAGGATCTCCAGCATATAAGGCTGGACTAAAAGAAGGAGATATCATATTAGAATATAATGGCAGTAAAATCACCGAGAAAGATACTTTGCAGGACTTTATCCAGGATTCAAAAATCGGCGACAAGATAAATCTAAAAGTTTTGAGAGATAAGAAGGAAAAATTATTGAACACGATACTGGAGGAGAGAAGAAGT
>CAYHBU010000018.1:0-12500 GCA_964354925.1 uncultured Candidatus Saccharibacteria bacterium
GGCTATGCTTTTTAAGAAATTTGCTGATATAGATGCGGTGCCGAATGTTTTAGATACGCAAGACACGGAAGAGATAATAAGGACCGTAAAAATCTTGGCTCCTAATTTTGGCGGAATAAATCTGGAAGACATTTCTGCGCCAAGGTGTTTTGAAGTAGAGGAGAGATTGAAGAGAGAGCTGGATATTCCCGTGATGCACGATGATCAACATGGGACAGCAATCGTTGTGCTCGCAGCATTGATAAATGCTTTGAAGGTAGTAAGAAAAGATATCAAGAAAATAAAAATTGTCATTTCCGGAGCTGGCGCTGCTGGCGTCGCTATCACAAAACTTTTATTGGATTACGGGGTGGAGCATATCGTGGTGCTAGATAGCACTGGAGCTATCTACCTCGACAGGACGAATTTGAATGAATCAAAAAAACAACTTGCTCAGCTGACTAATCTGGGTTGTGTTGGGGGGAAAAATTTTAAGTGTGAGAAAGGTGGTTTAGCGGAAACGATCAAAGGCGCGGATGTATTTATCGGTGTGTCGGCTCCAGGCATTTTGACGGCTGATATGGTGAAAACTATGGCTGAAAAATCAATCGTATTTGCAATGTCTAATCCGACTCCCGAGATAATGCCTGACATTGCCAAAAAAGCTGGCGCATATATAGTGGCAACCGGCAGGTCGGATTTCCCCAATCAGATAAATAACGTTTTGGCTTTTCCAGGGATATTCCGGGGAGCGCTGGATAACAAGATTAAAATGATAACCGACGATATGAAAATAAGAGCGGCAAAAAATCTAGCAGCGATAATAAAAATCCCAAGCCCAAATAAGATAATACCGAGCGCATTTGATAAAAATGTAGTCAAAGCTGTAGCTAAAGCGGTAAAATAGCAATCAGGTGCCGATGCCTAAATCTAAAATATTTTTGTTTGCTCTGCTATCTTTTTTAACAGGGGTCCTTATGGCCTCTGTTTTGTTTTTGCCATATGAAGATGGAAAAATTTTGAAATTTGTTTCCGGTTTCGTAGCCGTTTTGGGGATTATCGCGGTGACCTTATTTTGGCGCAGGGACAAAAAGTTCTTGCTAGGGTTTTTTGTCTTGTCTTTAGCTTTCGGGATTTTTTGGTATCAGAGAGATATCGGCTCTGATGCCCAGACAAAAATTCACATTAAAGAATTTTCCAAGGATATCCAGGGGGTCATCATTGATGAGCCGGAATTCAAAAATGATAAAGCCAGCTATGTTTTGTCCATCCAAGATTGTTGCAAAGTATTGATCAAGACATCAAGATATCCGGAGTATGGATATGGCGATGAAGTATTGATCAGGGGAGATGTGAGAGAGCCGGAAAATTTCGATGAAGATTTTGATTATAGGGCATATCTTGCAAATGATAATATCTATTTGATTGTCAAAAATCCGGAAATGAAATTGATCGCCAAAGACAAAGGCAATCCTGTTTTTGGGTATCTTTATCGGTTCAAGCATAGACTGGAGAGTGTCTATCGGGACAATCTTCCCGAGCCTCATGCATCATTGCTTGCCGGTATCACCTTGGGTTCGCGGTCGGGATTATCAGAAGACGTCTTGGAGGATTTCAAGGAAACTGGCACGATGCACATTGTTGCATTGTCGGGATATAATATTTCCATAATTGCTTGGTTCGTGATGGGGATTTTGATTTATTTTACGGTCTCACGCGGTATTTCTTTTTGGATTTCTGTTTTAATGATCACAGTCTTTGTCTTTATGACTGGAGCGTCTGCATCAGTGGTGAGGGCGGCAGTAATGGGTATCTTGATATTGGTTGCGCGCCAGCAGGGGAGGATGCACACAGCGTTAAACGCCTTGATATTCGCTGGAGCACTGATGGTATTTATTAATCCAAGGATTTTAAGGTTTGATGTGGGGTTTCAGCTTTCCTTTTTGGCGACACTCGGATTGATTGTGCTCCATCCAAGATTGAATGATAAGCTGAAAAATATGACCAAATTATTAGGCGCAAAAGAGATTTTGATTGCTACAATTGCAGCGCAGATTTTTGTCTTGCCTTTGATATTTTATCAATTCGGAACAATCTCTTGGATCAGTCCGATCGTAAATGTCTTGATTTTGCCAGCGGTGCCGATTGCGATGTTCCTGGGATTTTTGGGAAGTTTTACGGGTTTGATTTTTTCGCCGCTTGCAAAAATATTTCTCTGGCCAGCCTGGCTGTTCTTGGAGTGGGTATTGAGGGTGGTGGAAATATTTTAAAATACATCCTAGTTAATTAAAATGTTTCTTGAGTCATCGATGCGCAATTATTGATGCAGAATTGTTGATGTATAATCGCCTAACCGATGCCTTATTAAATCACTGAATTCCGTAATTCACTATCACACATATACTTGCTATAGCAAGTATATGTGTGATAGTGTGGAATGGTAAAAGATGATGTAAAAATTACAATTAATAGTTATGGATAATAAAGAAGGTGATCTATGGCTACCAAAGATAATAAAAGATGAATGTCGTAAAAAATACTCCAAAAAAGAGGCAGCGAATAAGGAATTTGACCAGTGAAGAATTTGAGGGATTATTTCCACCTGAAGATATGGTGGATTTTGAGAATGTTAAAACAGGCAAAACCTCTTTGCTGATAGATTTATTGAAGGGTGATACAGCTCAAAATGCCAGCAGATGGGTATTGGCTCTACTTGCGGTGGCGGGGGTTGTTACAATTGCCGCCGTGGCCCCTAATTTCTTTATTTTATTCAAAGGAGCGCACAAGAAATATTGCAAAAAAATTTCCAGAGAGACATATAATAGTTGCATCAAGAATTTAAAGCAATATGATTATGTCGATTTTGAAGTCACGAAAGACGGACTAATAGCCCTAAGTCTAACCAAAAAAGGGGAAGAAAAAGCAAAGGAGATAAAATTTAACAGTATTAAAATAGAAAAACCTAAAAAATGGGATAGAAAATGGCGGCTAGTAATGTTTGATATTCCAGAAAAACATAAATCAGCCAGAGAAGCCTTGCGTTGGAAATTGAAAGAATTAGGATTTTATAAATTCCAAGATAGCGCGTTTATTTATCCCTATGAATGCTTTAAGGAGATAGACCTAATTTGCAGGATTTTTAGCATTACTAACCATGTCAGATACTTGATCGTTGAAGAATTTTATTACGACAAGCAGATTAGAGAGTTCTTTAAATTATAAACCCTATCTTATTTTGTAAGTATTATTTTTCCCCTATCACACATATAATAGCTATAGCAAGTATATGTGTGATAGGTGGAGCTGTGTAGAAGCTATTTGGGGCTGGATTGATGGTTGGTTTTAAGAGTGGTGAAAGTTTTTCTGGGGGATTTCTAGGTTTGATTTTTGCACCGCTTGCAAAAATATTTCTCTGGCCAGCCTGGCTGTTCTTGGAGTGGGTATTGAGGGTGGTGGAGTTGTTTTGAATTCAAAGTACATAAAATTTATAGTCCATACTAAAAACCTCCAGTAAAGGAGGTTTTTAGTATGGACTATCCGACACCCTGTCAAGATAACAAATTTGATTTTTATTATTCAATCAAATCCACTGTTGTCATTTGCATTTTTGTTTCTTTTTTACAGACTACATTTCTAGCCATCGCTGATACGCGATTTTGATAATAATAACTGGCACCACGGTAGTCTAGGCAACTTCTTGATTCATTCACGTTGCAGGTATATTCAGCAAAAGAGTTACTGTCGCAAGTATCGCGCTCATTTGCCTGCCAATCTTGCCAATTCTCCCAGCCGATATCACTGTATGTGTCAGCACCATAATTTCCTACGACCCCATCCCAATACACTGCAGCTCCATTGAGCTTAATCTCTAGGCGTCCCCGAGGACTTGTCGTCCCAATCCCGACATTGCCATCAGCTTTTAATGTCATCACTGCATTCTGGCCGGTTGTTTTGGTTAAAGCCAAGTCGCCACTATTATCAGCCAATGGACCGTTGGAAACTAAAATATCCCAGATACCGTTGCTTTGAGATGCTGAAGATCCCGGGTCCTCCATTCTTAGATAGTTTCCTCCTTGTTGATAAATATGAAATTTAGATGCCGGACTTGTCGTCCCAATTCCGACATTGCCATTTTCCACAATAAGGCCCTTGCCTCCATTGTTGGCAACAGCAGTCGCATCAGAACCGATCCAAAAACCTCCAGCTTTGATTTGACCGGTTTTTGATTCGGTCAATGGTTTTGAGATAGTTGGGTCTTGGTTGGGCGGTGAAACTGTCGGCTCTGTCCAGGCATAAGCTACCCCGACAAGAGAAAGAACGATTAGAGAAAGAGCTATGGTTTTAAGGGAATCCTTGATCATATATTTAGACTTGAAGCTTTAGGCTAAAGATAAGAAACTTGGGCCCGAAGCTTTTTAGTTATTATTGTGGATTTGTAAATTCTTTGATTAGTTTCTCTCTTTCAGGGTCTGCTTTTATTGGATCTGGAGATGCGGTGATCGGTTTTGCAAATTCTTTTTGTTTTTCTGTCAGTTCTATCTTGTTTGCATCAGGGAGGACGGTTGTGAATTCTTTTATCCTTTCTTCTCTGGACAATTCCTTTTCTATCTTTTCGTCCTTGGTGGCCTCAGTTGATTTTTTATACTTGAGATAATACCCATATCCAAAATATGCGCCGATTATGATGCCCGTCACTACAACGATACCTATTACGATTTTTTTATTTTGTTCCATATATTACTGATTGATATCTCTATTTTACCCCCTCTCTCTCGTCAAGGCAATGGGTTGTATTTTGGTGAAAAAAAGTTAACTGAGATTTAAATTATGATATTGAGTATAATGAAATGATGTCGAATTTATTTCAAAAATATAGATGTTACATTTTATTTTCTCTCGTTGTTGCCGTTGCTTTGATTTGGTTGCCATTTATTGTTTTTGGGCAAAACAAAGGACTCAAAGCTTGGTTTTTGGATGTTGGTCAAGGAGATGCAATATTTTTAGATTTTGCTGATGGCAATCAAATCCTGATTGACGGTGGGCCTGACAGAGAAATCTTGCGAAGACTTGGCGGGGCAATGCCTTTTTATGATAGGCATATTGATCTAGTGATTTTGACCCATCCCCACAAAGATCACATTTTTGGATTGATAGAAGTAGTGAAGATGTATCAGGTGGACAAGATTATTTTGCCAAGCATTGATTTCGACTCATCTTTTTATGACGAGTTTTTAAGGTTGGTGAAGTCAAAAAATATTACATTGGAATATGCCCAAGAAGGAAGCGTTGTAAAAATTGGGGAATACGCAAGATTTGATTTTCTGTCTGGGCCAAAAAATGAAAATAAATTAAATGGTTTCAGTTCGGAATTCGAGAGTTTTGGAGAGAAGGGTATGACGCTCAATGATTTATCTTTGGTTTCAAGATTTGTCTTTGGAAAAACATCGTTTTTATTTATGGCTGATGCAGGAATTGAGATAGAGAAGAAATTGGTTGGTAGATATGACGTAGGCGCAGACGTCTTAAAGGTGGGGCATCACGGATCCAGATATTCTACTTCGGAAGAATTTTTGAAGGAGGTTGCCCCTGGTTATTCGGTGATCCAGGTTGGCGAAGGCAATAGATATGGCCATCCGACACAGCAGACATTGTCGCGACTTAGCATAATCAATACAAAAATTTTGAGAAACGACCTAGATGGAAATGTGTTGTTTGATGGTGATGGGGTTAATTTGAAATTACAAACAAAAAACTAAAGCGTTGATTATTTCTTAAAAAACTGGTATCTTGAGATGAATTAATTTGTAAAATTCCTAAGTTTAAAAATAAAAAAGATTGATTATTTTTGCGAATGCAAAAATAATCAGTTGAATTCCTACCACAAAGCATGAAGCAACATTCTCACCCCAAAAAAGAGAGGACTCTGGTCATCATTAAGCCGGACGCTATCCAGAGGTCTTTGATTGGAGACATTATCGGTAGATTGGAGCGTACAGGTCTTAAGTTTGTGGCGTTTAAATTTTTAGTGCCAAAAGAAGAGCAATGCTGGTCTCATTATAATAAGGACGATGCTTGGTTTGAAGCAAAGGGGTCAAAAATTGTAAAAGACAAGGAAGAGAAGGGGTTGCCGGTCGAAAAGGCGGCAATCGAATACGGAAAAGATATACTTCGTGGCAACGTCACTTTCTTCATGTCTGGACCGATATTGGCTATGGTGGTAGAGGGCAACCAAGCTGTCGGAATCGTCAAGAAGTTGGTTGGCGGAACAGAACCCCTGACATCTGATGTCGGCACTATCCGTGGAGATTTTACCGTTGATTCTTATGCTCTTGCCGGTATAGATATTAGAGCGGTCAGGAATCTTGTGCATTGTTCTGATAGCCCAGAGGAGGCGTCTAGAGAAGTGCAAATCTGGTTCGATGAAAAAGACATGATAAATTATAGACTGGTACAAGAAGAGATTCTGTATGATGTAAACTTGGACGGTATCTTGGAATAATCAATTTGAATTATAAAGCATCAGATTGAGAAGTAAAAAACCGTTCCCTTGGGGGAACGGTTTTGGTTTTAGAGGATGCTGGATACGTATTCGGCAACTTCCGAGCGCTCGCTTTTTTTGAGTGAGATGTGGCCTGCGCGATACCAGTTTTTTAATTTCTCTCTGGCAATCGAAAGCCCGTTATTGTTTTTATTTAGATAGGGATTATCTATTTGTTCTATATCCCCAGTCAAAATAATCTTGGACCCTTCACCGATACGAGTGATGATTGTTTTTACTTCGTGACGGTTGAGGTTCTGGGCTTCATCGATTATCAATATCTGTCTGGGCATGCTTCGGCCCCTCATATATGCCAGTGGCTCGACGCAAAGCAATTTTTCTTCGATGAGTTTTTGCCATGTGTCTACTTGCTGGTATTCCGCTAATTGATGCTCGGATTCTGACCAATTAACACCGCAAATCTTTTTTCGCTTGCCCTTCCTTTTTGTTTTTTGTGCGTGTTTATTTTTGTAGTTGTCTGGCGGGAACAAAATATCTAAGTTGTCATATATCGGCTGCATCCAAGGGTTGAGCTTCTCTTCTATATTACCAGGGAGAAACCCAATATCATTGCCCATGACGACTATCGGTCTTGCCACTGCTACCCTGTCATAAATATCCTCGTGTAGTTGTTGCAGTGATGCGGCTAACGCTAGAAGTGTTTTTCCTGTGCCAGCCTTTCCGTTTATCGTCACTACTCTTATTTTGGGGTCGAGCAATAATTCTAAAGCGAATTGCTGTTCTATGTTTCTAGGTTTAACCCCATAAACATCGTTAGGCATTTTTATTGCTTCAACCCTATTCTCTCTGAATATGGCTGGTACGAATCGTTCTCCCCGTCTCACTAATAGGCATTCATTCGGTGAGTATTTGTTTTCCTGGTTTAGATCGCTGTTAGCTGCTACTCCAGTTTCCTCGAGGAGATTATATAATTTTCCATCGCTGATCTCTCTGGATCCGGTGTAATCGCTGACCTTGTCTGTTTTGCGCCATTCGGCGATTATGCCGAAACTGTCAGCTTTGTTTCTTAGATTTATGTCATTGGTGATCAATATCACCGGTGCGTCTGGCTCTAACTTTTTCGCCTCTAAGAATGTGGAATTTTTCCATTTCAAGGCCACGGACATAATTCTGTGATCTGGAGTGTCGTTGTGGGTTTGCAATGGAGAGAGATCTTTTATTCCGATTTCGTTATCGAGATATAGCGTTCCGCCAGTCGGATTTCCATCGGCATCGTAAATCGCTACACCTTCACTGAGGCTTTTGCCATTCTTTTTCATTTTGTTTATAAACCTTGATGCGCGGCGAGCATTATTACCTAATTCGTCCGACCTCTTTTTTAATCCGTCCAACTCATCAAGAACAGAAAAGGGAATAACTATGATATTATCTTTTAACCTTGCTATTGCATTAGGATCATCTATCAAAATATTTGTATCAATCACAAAAATTTTCTCTTCGCCGTCCGTTATGCTTTTTGCCATTTGAGGCCTCCTTTTGAAGTTTTTAAGGTCCGATTTGTTTTATATATAACAGATATTTTTTGATAAGTAAACATGATTTGCCATATGATGCCAAAGTAATATAAAAACCCATCAATCGCGAGAAAGGGTGATTTTAGCTAATATTCAGGGTGGTGCCCGCAGATATGCTCCACGGAGCATATGGATATAGGGCCCCAATAAATAACAGCTTGTCCTAAAATCATTTCCTTCTCACGATTGATGGGTTTTCAATGGTCCTGCATATCTTAATTATACTCTCTTTCTAAAAAGCAACAAATCTGGTAGCAGGACTTTGGCTGCGTCGTCTGGCAATGCAAAGCCTCTCTGGTTGTCGGAAATATTTAGATTGGTCGTGGGCGCCCAGGATCCTACGACTTACCCAGGGAGCATTTTAGGTGATTGAGTGAAGATAGTTATCGTTTTAGTGTATAATTAGTATCATACGTTTTAAGATCTTTAAAATTTAAAAACAATTAGGGAGGAAGCCATGAGGGGTCGCAGGTATGATGATTGGATTATTGAGGTATTGGCTTTGCTGTCGATAGCTTTTTTATTGTTCCTGATCGCTGGGATTGCATATGGCGATCAAAGTTTAGAAAAAAAATATTTGCCAGATAGCAGAAAAAAGATAGCCCTTACTTTTGATGATGGTCCCAAGCCGAATGTGCTCAAAGAGCTTCTGCCTATGCTTGCCGACCATAAAGTAAAAGCTACTTTTTTCGTTAACGGTTTTCGCCTGAAAACTGATGAGAGTGCGCAAGGCTTGATAAGGCAAATGACGATCGTCGGTCATAGCATCCAAAATCATACCTATAGCCATGGCAATCTCAAGAAAATGGAGGAGCGATATGGAAGGCAATGGGTCTTGGATGATATCGAAAAAAACTCTGCACTGATAGAAAAATATTCCGGCAGGAGACCGACTTTTTTCCGTCCGCCATTTTGGGTGATTTGGCCAGATTTGAAAAAAGATATTGAAAGTCGTGGATATATAGTGTTGACACTAGAAAATGGCGATATCAATTCCAGTGATTATATTTTTGCCGTCAAACAAGAAACCCAGGACAAGATAATTGCTTTAGTGCTTGGTGTAATAAAACAACGAGAAAAGCAGAGTAGATTTTCTCATATTTTAGTTTTTCATGAAATTTCCGGCACCGTAAATATCTTGCCGCGTTTGATCGAGGAATTAAAAAGCAGGGGCTATGAATTTGATGTGGTGGAGAATGTTTACAGCCAAAACAAAGAGGAGGGGAGATGATGAGGAATAAAAAGATGGGATTTGTCTTTGGCGTAGCTTTGATCGCGGTAATCGCTTTTGCAGATTATGCAAAAGGATCGGCAAGTGCCGATTTCAAAAATGCTAAAGCGGTTTATCTGACATCTGATGCTGTGCGTAATAACCAAAAAATGAAGCAGGTGGATAAAATGATAGATAGCACCCAGATCAATAGCGTCGTGATCGATGTGAAGGTCGATAGGGTGGTTATCGATGATAGGCTAAAAAAGATAGTGGCAGACTTGAATAGCCGTGGAGTTTGGACTATCGCCAGGATAGTCGTGATGCAGGATAGCGGACTTGCCAGGAGTAGGCCGGATTTGGCTATAAAAACCAAAGATGGAGATTTCTGGTATTCTGGCAAGAAGAGTTGGAAAAGATTTTGGGTGGATCCAGCAGCTTTAGAGGTGGCGGATTACAACTCCGATATCGCTAAAAAAGCTATTGATATAGGTTTTAAGGAGATACAATTTGACTATATCCGTTTCCCTTCTGATGGCAATATGAAAAATATTGCTTACCCTCATTATGACGGTAAGCAATTAAAATATGAGACTATGGATAGATTCTTTGAGAGATTAGTTGTGCCGATCAGGGAGTATAATCCAGCAATCATATTAAGTGTGGACGTATTTGGAGACGCGTATTTCAATGGCGGTGAACCTGGTGTCGGGCAGAAGATCGGTATCATAGAGAAATATTTTGATGTAATTTCTCCGATGAATTACCCGTCCCATTTCTGTTGTGGACAATTCGGTTTTTGTGATCCCAATAAGCATCCTTATTCGGTGATGTACAAATCGTTAGATAAGGGAAAAAAATACCTGACAGATAAGAATGTATTGGTGCGTCCTTGGGTGCAGGCTTTCAGTATTCGCAATATTTATAATTGCCAATGCGGTGACCATAAAAGTCATTATGGGAGCAAGGAGATTGATGATCAACTGCGAGCGATCTGCGACAATGGCCTTGGCGGTTGGATGCTATGGAATGGGTCCAGTAAATATAACAAAGATGTGTTAATACCGATACTTAAAAGGTGATTTTAAAACCCCGATAAAAATCGGGGTTTTTGTTTTCTGGTATAATTTAGTTATGGATAAAAAAACTCACGATAAAAAAGGAATAGTTTTGATCGGTATGGCTGGTGCCGGGAAGAGCACTGTTGGCAAAGTATTGGCCAAGAAGCTTGGCTTTGAATTTGTTGATGGAGATAAATACATCGAGCAAAAAGAACAAATGAAGCTTTGTGAAATAATCAGTCAAAAAGGGGAAAATTATTTCTTGAACATTGAAGAAAAGTCATTGATGGAACTATTGCCAATAGAGCGTAAAATCATTTCTCCTGGCGGGAGTGCGGTCTATTCTGACAGGTTGATGCAGACATTCAAGAAAAATTCTTTAGTGGTCTTGCTTGAGGTGCCATTTTACATGATCCAAAAACGCATATCCAAAAGGTGGGATAGAGGAGGAGGCATTGTCCATAGGGGCCACCAATCTTTGAGGGCAGTGTTTCAGGAAAGAAAAAGGTTATATAAGAAATATGCGGATTTAAAAATTAATTGCCAAGGAAAAGACTTGAATGGAATAGTCGATCAGATAATTAATTCGAGAGCTATGTCGCAACTACGTCATTAACCCAAGACATTTATGAATACGGTGATAACAATGATCAGTTTTTCTTTTTTAGAAAACATATCTCAATGTTCTAATCAGGATATTGATATTGTCGGAGTGCCGAGAATCGAACTCGGGCTGCACCCACCCCATGGGCGCGTACTACCACTATACTACACTCCGATGAATGATCGGGGGATATTGCCACTATGTTTCGATTGACGAATACTGGCAGTTATCCACCAGAATATTAAAATAGTCCCGAAACTTCGGGACTATTTTAATATAATACAACTGAGGTAAAAATGAAAATCCGTTAGGATTTATTCATTGTTTTGATGCATTTGACGCAAGCAACTATTTTTTTGCCGTTTGGCAATCTTGCTGATTGCAGGTTGAGATGCTGCCTTTTTGTGGTCGTTGGGTTGTATTTTGTTGCACGAACCCTATTAGAAAGCACGGTGGCTTTCTGAGGCATTCTGCTGCAGATTTTACATGTCCTTGCCATATTTTTATAAAAAGTTAATTATTAAACTTATGCAAATTAAGATAGCACTGACTTTATCACGGTTTTTAAATTTTTGCAATCCCCATACACAATAATGTCAAGTAAAATTTGAACTAAGCCAGTAGACGATTTATTGTTGCCGGTATTTTATTTTCAAGCTTTTATTGTTATTATGGTTGCTATCGTTAATATTTAAATAAAATGACAATTGATTCTGTAGCTATACAAATTTTCTTGTATCTAGTGATCGTGATTTCCGCAGTGTTCCATGAGTATGCCCATGGCTGGGTGGCCTATCGGCTCGGCGACCCTACGGCAAAAAATGCGGGGAGACTGACTTTGAATCCGATAGCCCATATAGACCTTATGGGTACGGTTCTCATGCCTCTAGCGATGATGGTTTTTTTCGGAGTGTTCATCGGTTGGGCAAAGCCAGTGCCATTTAACCCTAATAATTTAAAAGATAAAAAACATGGGACGTTGAAAGTCGGAATTGCCGGCATTGCGACTAATTTCTGCATTGCTTTGGCACTGGGATTATTCTTGAGATTTTTTGCTGGCTCAGCTTCCATTGTCAGTATGTTCGGTCCGATGTTTTTGAACTTCCTGGCAATCGTCGTCTATATCAATATATTCTTGGCGCTTTTCAATTTTATACCGATGCCTCCGCTCTACTTATCAAAGATTTTTGAGGACTTGTTCCCGAAGCAATGGCGCTATTTTATGAATCTGGGGATGATTGGTATGATCATAGCGATGTTTTTCGGAATTTTGATCTTGCCATCAATCGCCAATTACATATTCCGAGTTATCGTAGGCTTCGGATTTGGTTTTTGAGGGATAGCATTGTCTGATAAGTCTAGGATGGACTATTGACAAATTAAAATAATTGTTATATATTGCAGATGTATACAGTATAGAAATGCACTTTACAAAAAAAGAGAGAGAGGGGGAGGTGATTAGAATGAGTAAGGATAGGCACACTCGTGAGCTTGAGGATGCCCATAATAAGGGGGAGCAAGAAGCCGCGGATGGCATTGACAGCGCCCCACAAGATTTTTTACAGATGATTGT
>CAYHBU010000019.1:0-11231 GCA_964354925.1 uncultured Candidatus Saccharibacteria bacterium
AAATATTGTGCATAATAATCATTGACAACAGGCAACATCAGGCGTTCAACGGGGGCAAAGTTGTCAGTCAATAATACAGAGCCTGGTGTATTCAAGATGGGGTCGTCTAGGATAGCATTTTTAAATTTTTGAGTCAGAGCGTTTGTGGTTTGCTGGTCAGGATTTTTAAGTGAGATAATTGTCATATTCTGGATACTGCTGGACGAATCCAGTGTTTTCAGGGCGAATGTGCTAGGAATGATGCTTGTAGCTGTCTTGTAGTAGCTTTTTAATAGGCCGGACTTATCTTTTTCAGATGAGGATATGAAATTAGCTATATACACGCCATTATCTCTTAAGCTATTATTTATGTCTGCTAAAAATTCTTGAGTCGTGAGATGCCAGGGAACTGAGATGGTGGAGTTGTAGGCATCATTTATTATCACGTCATATGAATTTTTATTTTTGGCAAAAAATAGGCGAGCATCTTCCGTCGTTGTTTTTATCTTACTTGAATCAAGGCTGAAAAATTTCTCTGCAGTTGTTGTCACTTGTTTGTCTATTTCTATAACCTCTACTGAGGCCGATGGGTAAGCACTCTTAAGGTTTTTGGGCAATGAATATGATCCGCCGCCTATTATTGCTATCCTTGTCGGGTTTTTTGATGCAACTTGGACTATCTCGCTATTGAGGTGGGTATACGGAGCTACGAGTTCGTCTGATCCCACAGACTCTATGCTGTGGATGCTGTCATCGAGGAATAGTAATCTCGATGAATTCGCAAGCATCGTATCTTCTGCAACCATTATATTGTAGTAATTGCTACTTTGTTCATAGATGACGTGCTGATTCGTTTTGTTGCCCAATTTATTAATATAGAAAGAAAAAATCAACAATATAATCAAGAATGAAAAAGAAATAATCTTGGCGCGAAAATTTTTAGGGATATTTAGCGCGATTCCACAAAAAAATAAAAAAGAAGACAATATTAGCAGTGTTTGTGACGTTCCTAGATAACTGATAAAGAAAAATCCGGTCAAAAAAGTGCCAACTATGCTTCCAAGCGATGATAGACTGGATAATTTTCCGCTCGTTAGTCCTATTTCGGTGAGATTGTTGGCAGAAAATTTAAGGAAAAAAGGAAATGATGCTCCCAGTAAAAAAGATGGCACAAAGAACAACGCAAAGGAAATTAATAAGATATTGGCTATGAAAGATGGATTTGTCGCAAGGATCAATGGGACAAATTTGTTGATAACGGGTATGACGGATATTGAAATTCCGCAGAGTATCAAGATGAAGGACAGTATTTTTTTATCAGCATATTTATCCGATAAATAACCTCCGAATATGTTGCCAAAACTCAGTGATAGTAAGATGACTCCTATGATAGATGTCCAGCTATAAATAGAATTACCAATAAAAGGGGCCACAATCCTTGATGCTGTTATTTCAAGCGTCATTAAAATAAGGCCCATGAAGAATGATAAGGCGTGAAATTTATAGATTGAAAGTTTTGTCAGTATTCTAAAATCCATAATTCTAGGACAACAGTTTGGTTAATTCAAGCCACTTTTCAAGATCCAACTCCTCTGCTCTTTGTTTGGGGTTGAGGCCGATGCTTGTCAGGATTTCTTCAGCTTCCTCTTTTGAAATCCCTAGATTTGTAGATAGGTTTCCCGCTAGCTGCTTTCTCTTGTTTGCAAATCCGGCCTTGACGACTTTGAAGAATAATTTCTCATCTATACCAGGCAATTCTTTTTTGGGAGATATTTCAATGACTGCCGAATCTACTTTTGGCGCTGGCCAGAAATTTTCTTTGGAAACATAAAAAAGTATCTTGGCATCAGCATAAAACTGGACAGAAAGGGCCAAGATATTCATTTTTATCTGTTGGGAGCGCCCGCCTCCATTGAGACTGCGGCGAGGCAAGCAAATCCGTTGAGCAACTTCCTTCTGGATCATCAAGACTATTTTTTGCGGTTTGTTGTTTAATTCTAAAAATTTTCTAATCAGCGCAGAAGTCAGATAATATGGGATATTGGCAATCAGTTTGTAGTCTTTTGTTTTGAAATCTGAGGTTTGGAACTCAAGGATATCTTGCTCGATTATTTTTACGTTTTTTATTTTTTCTTCGGCGAGGCGTTCGCGCAAGATTTTTACCAGTTCCCTGTCTTTTTCTACGGCAATCACCTGCTTTGCCTTTTTGGCCAGTTTGAGCGTCAGGGCGCCAAGACCTGAACCAACCTCTAGGATAGTATCTCCCCCGTCTATATTTGAAGATTCTATTATTTTATCCAAGATTCCTTCAGAAATCAGAAAGTTCTGCCCAAATAATTTTTTTGGGGAAATGCCGTATTTTTGCATCAAAATTTTTATTTCTGTCGGACTCATATGTTTGTTGGGTTCGCTAAATCACCATTGATCAGTACTCTATCTCAAGCAGGCCATCGCTGATGTCGTTGAGTTGTCTATATGATACCAGTTCTTGAGGAATATCAAATAAAAATCTGGAAGGAGAATTGGCAAGTACGGCGCCAAAAAGCCTGCGACGCATAGCAAACATCAGATAAAGATGTTTTCTGGCACGAGTGATGGCAACATAACAGAGACGGCGCTCTTCTTCGAGCTCAGCCGGGTTTAAACTGCTACGAGAGTGTGGAAATACTCCCTCTTCCATAGCCAATACGAAGACTGCATCGAATTCCAATCCTTTAGAGGCGTGCACGGTCATTACTTGGACCTTGTCGGAATATTCATCGATGTTGTCAGTGTCGCTGACGAGAGCTGTGTTTTCCAGGAAACTTTTCAAACCTTCTTCGAGAGGCAGGTGGTCATAGGTGGATGTGACGGAAAAAAGTTCTTTGATATTTTCTATCCTATTTTCCGCATCCTGATAGTCGGCTACTAAATGTTGTTCATAATTAGTTTTGGACACGATGTTTTTTATCAGATGAGTTAGTGATCCGCTTTCGGCCGTTGTCGCCGATTTTATTTCGTTTATCAAGTCAGCAAATTTCTTGAGCAGTTCTAATTTCTTGCCCCGCACGCCAAGAGATTCTTTTAATTTCAAGTCATTATTTTTCGTATCGTGGCCATCTATCGCAAAGTGTGGAAACAATGAATTGTTGATGTGTGGTCCAGTTTCCAGGGGCACTACATCGCCCGCAGTTTCAAGAGGCTCTGTTTTCCCTGATAGTAATCTTGCAACGATTTGTCCATATATTTTTTCATATTTTCCCATACCGCGAGTCGGCACATTGAGGACTCTTTGGATGCTTATCTGGTCCTTCGGATTAAATACCATCCTGACATAAGCCAAGATGTCTTTAATTTCTTTCCTTTCGTAAAATCTCAAACCGCCGATCAGTTGGTATGGCAGCTGATTTTTGATGAGGGCTTCTTCAGCGGCGCGAGATTGGGCATTGGTGCGATACATTATGCAGCACTGGGAAAGCTTGGTGCGTTCTTCTCTGGCAAGTCTTTTTATTTCCGTAGCTGCAAAATCAGCCTCCTGTCTTTCGTTTGATGACAGGACTGCATTGATGAGACAGCCATCAGCGTTCTGAGTCCAAAGATTCTTATCGCGCTTGACGGTGTTTTTGGAAATCACTTTATTGGCCGCATTCAGTATTGTTTTCGTTGAGCGATAATTTTCTTCCAGCAGGACTATTTTTGCTTCGGGATAATCTTTTTCAAAATTCAAGATGTTGCGAAAATCAGCTCCCCTGAAAGAATAGATCGATTGTTGGTCATCTCCCACCACGCAAAGATTCCTGTATTTTCTTGCAAGCATATTTATTATCTTGTACTGCGCGAAATTGGTATCTTGGTATTCGTCGACGGTGATGTATTTGTATCTCTCCTGATATTTTTCTAATATTTCCGGCTTGGTTTCTAGTAATGTGACAGTTTTTGAGAGCAAGTCATCAAAATCAAGGCTATTGGCTTTCTCCAGCTCATCTTCATATTTTTTAAATACTTTGGCGATTGTTTCTTGGAAATACCCTTCGGCTTTTTGTGAGAATTTTTCAGCGCTCAACATCTCATTTTTGGCAGATGATATGGCCGCTTGGACACTCGATGGTTTGAACTGCTTATCATCTATTTCCAGTTCTTTCATCGCCCCTTTGATCAGTGATAATTGATCGTCTGAATCATAGATTACGAAATTACTTTTTAATTCTTCCCTTAGGAATCTGACGCAAAATGAATGAAAGGTGCCGACAAAAGGCATTGAATTGACCGGATTTTTCCCTTGAGACAATGTCTTATGGATCCTTTCCTTCATCTCTTTTGCTGCTTTGTTGGTGAAGGTCACTGCCAAAATGCTTTGGGAATCTATGCCAGTAGCAATCATATTGGCAATCCTGGTGGTGATAGTTTTTGTTTTACCAGATCCAGCGCCGGCAATAACCAAAACAGGCCCTTCTATTCGAGAGGCCGCTTCGCGTTGTTTATCGTTTAGTTCGTTTAAATAAATCATAATTTAATATTAAAATGTATCATAGCAGTTTTCTGAAAAAAGAAAATAAAAACAGCCTACTTTTAAAATTAATACAGGTAGGTGGTTTTATGCAGATGTTTATTTAAAAAATGCTTCCCAGATAAAAAATACAAAAATTATCAAAGAAGAAACTATTGAGGACCAGTAAAGATTATTTAATGATTTGTCCAATTTCTCGGTGGTTTGAGTCGATTTTGACGGAATGAAATAAAAAATAAAAAATAAAACAATAAATATTGAAAGCGACAAAATGCTTTTACCGATCCAGTGATGGGTAAAAGCAGCCTTGAGCCAATCTTTTAATGGGATAAATAAGTCGGCAGCAATGGTGATAACCGCAATGAAAACTACGGTTACAATAGCGCTGTTTATTATTGATTTTATAAAATTTATTTTTTTATCGTCCATTTATTTAAATAAAGATTTAAGAGGTTTAATAAGCTCCGCTAATAATAAACCCCATAATTGCCATTAAAACTAAAAAGATTTCGACTAGCATAGCCATTCTCGTTACAGTTATTTTAAAATTTTTATTGATGTTTGCGGAAGAAAAATCTATTTTCAATATAAGAGACAAAAGAACTAAGCTTAAAAATGGAATAATAATAAAAATATGCTCTTTGGATTCCATGATTAATTTGTGCGCAAATGGCTGAGAGCCGGATAAGATAGCTGGCTTTACGAATTTTCCATAGTAATGCACATAATAATATCCACCAGTGATCCAAGAAGCAAATAGTGTCAAAAATCCTCCCAAAGATATTAATTTCAGATACATATTTTTAGTTTCGGGATTTTTTAGTAACGCCCATAAATAACCAAAAGCGATAATTGTCGCTACTCCAAGGGAGATATGTAAAGATAATAATATTTTAAATAATTCTGGCATTGTTTTCTGTGTTTATATTACTAGCATTTTAACACATATATATAGTTTTAGCGCGTTTATTTTGTAACATGGTTCATTTTTATTTCTCCTTCTAAATCTTCTAAAAATTTTTCCATAAACTTGTGTCTTTTAATTGCCAGTTGTTTTCCACTCTTTGTAAATATACTGTCTTTTATCTTTGATAATTTTATCGCCCATTCTCTTTGCAGTGAATCGTTTTTTGCGTCCTTATTTTTAATATTGAATTTTGACCACTCCTTTTTGCTTACATAAATAGTGCCGATGCGATATTCTCCTAGCCAGATAAAAGCCCTGGCAATGCCGATAGCACCGAGACTGTCGAGTTTGTCTGCGTCTCTCAGGACTTTGGCTTCAATAGTGCGTGCTAATTCAGTGGGATTGCGAAAGCGATGAGAGATGATCGCATGACAAATATTTCCAATTGTTTTTTGATCAAGGTTAAAATTTTTGAGAATTGGCCTTGCGTTTTTTGCCGATAGATCCGCATGATTAAGATTATTTTCTTGATATTTGTGCTTGTATTCTTCGATTCTACCAATATCATGAAGGAGAGCGGCCATCTCGACGATGAACATATCAGCCCCTTCTTTTTGGGCTAGATATTTAGCTGTTTTTATAACTCTTTTGGTATGATAAAAATCATGGCACGGTCCAAGGCCGGAAAACATTTTTTCTACCAATTCATACGTTTTTTTAATTATTTGAGATCTTGTCATATCTATAATTTAGTCTAATGTAAGCATATCCCCACTATGATATAATTGCAATAAAACATGGAAAATTTAGAAAACAAACCCCAGCTGGTAAGGCCAAAACTGGTCATTATTGATTCTCATGCTTTAATCCATCGCGCCTTTCATGCTTTGCCACCGATGACCAATCAAAAAGGCGAAGTCTTGAATGCCGTCTATGGCTATGTGAGCGTATTCCTGAAAATATTGAAGGATATGGACCCTCAATATATCGTGGCAGCTTTTGACTTGCCCCAGCCGACTTTTCGCCATGAGGAATTTGAAGAATATAAGGCTCATAGGCCCAAAGCGCCAGACGAGTTGATAGTGCAGTTCGATAAGGTAAAAGAGGTGATGCGAGCTTTTGGTGTGCCAATCATGGAAATGCCTGGATACGAAGCTGATGACGTCTTGGGGACAATCTGTGAAAAAGTGAAAGAACAGAAGCTGAATATTATCAGTATCATATTAACTGGAGACTTGGATACCCTCCAACTCGTAGATGATGAAAAAACGATTGTTTATACATTGAAAAAGGGAATTACTGATACTGTTATTTATGACGAAAAAGCGGTAATCGATAGGTATGGATTGCGCCCGAATCAAATGGTGGATTTCAAGGGGCTAAAAGGTGATCCATCGGATAATATCCCTGGCGTGCCAGGCGTGGGGGAAAAAACCGCAGCAGCTTTGATTTTGAAATATGGGACGTTGGAAGGGATCTATGAGGAGATAGAGAAAAGACTTAAAGCTAAAGACTCGAAAATAAAGACTAAAGTAAAAAAAATAGTGCAACGAGAGGTATTGTCTGACAAGTTGATCGAAAAAATGGTTGAGTTTAAAGACCAAGCCCTTTTGAGTAGGAGTTTGTCGGTAATCAGACGTGATGCGCCGATAGATTTTGATGTTGAGAAAAGCAGGGTCGGGCAATACGACAAAGAAAAAGTCTTGAAACTCCTCAAAGAAATGGAGTTCCATAGTTTGATTAACAGGTTGCCATGGATGGAAAAAACCAGCAATTCACAACAGGTGACCAACAACGGAATTAAAGAGAACAAAATTGAAGAAACGAAAATTATAGATAGTGAAGAAAAAATCAACGGATTGAAAAATAAGATCAATTCACTGATCAATAAAGAGATTGCCATCTTGAAGGTCGATTCTGAATCTGAGGATTTTTCCGGCATTGTGATCGCTCTGAGCGATAAAGAAATATATTCCATAAAAAAAGAATTCGCAGGACATTTTAAGGATATTTTAGAAAGCGATGAAATCAAAAAAATAGGCCATAATTTAAAGTCACTAGGAAGAAGCCTGAGCCAGGAATCAGGGGTAGGATTGAACGGCATATTTTTTGACGCAATGCTTGCCTCATATATCTTAAATCCCGGAGAGCGTGAATATTCGCTCAGTAAAGCCATTCTGAGCGCTCATTTGGTCGGCGCTGAAGAAAGCGATAGCAAGGGAAAAAGCGCAGGATATCTATTCAAGCTCAAAGAAATATTATCTAGAAAAATAAAAGACAATGGACTAGAAAAAGTTTTTTACGAAATAGAAATGCCACTGATAACAATACTGCTTTCTATGGAAATCAAGGGTATCAAAATGGATGTTTCTTATTTGGAAAAATTTTCCGTAGAATTGGCGGAAAAATTGGAAAAATTGGAAAAAGAAATTTATGATTTAGCTGGTGAAAAATTCAACATTAATTCTCCCCAGCAAATTTCCAAGATCCTTTTTGAAAAATTAAAAATAGAAATCAAGGGGTTGCGCAAAACTCCGGGTGGAGTTATTTCTACTGGCGCATCGGAACTTGAGAAGCTGCGAGGAGCGCATCCGATTACTGATTTGATTTTGGAATACCGCGAATCATTCAAATTAAAGAGCACTTATGTGGATGCTTTACCTAAGATGGTAGCGACGGATGACAAGATACATACCAATTACAATCAGGTCGGCACTTCAACGGGCAGACTTTCTTCACTGGAACCCAATTTGCAAAATATACCGATTCGCACAGAATTGGGGGCGTTAATAAGAAAGGCCTTTGTTGCGAGTGACGGATATAAGTTAGTTTCGCTGGATTACTCTCAGATTGAGCTTCGTCTTGCCAGCGTGATTGCAGAAGATGAAAAAATGATAACAGCTTTCAAGGAAGGCAAAGATATTCACGTGATCACTGCTTCGGAAATATTTAATGTTCCAATTGATCAAGTGGATGACAAGATGCGTCGTGCAGCAAAGACTTTGAATTTCGGGGTGCTTTATGGCATGAGCGCAAAAAGCTTTTCAGAGAATGCTAAAATAGAATATGCTGATGCGAAAAAATTCATAAAAGAATATTTCTCTGATTTTTCAGGCATTGCGAATTACATAGAGAAGACAGTAGAGAAGGCTAGGTCGCTGGGATATGTCGAGACTTTAATGGGCAGACGCAGATATATTCCTGAAATCATTTCTGGAGGTTGGCAGATAAAACAGGCTGCAGAAAGAATGGCCGCAAATATGCCTATCCAGGGGACAGCAGCGGATATCATGAAGATGGCGATGATAAAGGTGTATGGTTTGATGGGTTTGAATAGCAGGGATGATGTTAGATTGATTTTGCAGATCCATGATGAATTGGTGTTTGAGGTAAAAAAAGATGTAATTGAGCAGGAATCTAAAAAGATAAAAGATATAATGGAGAATGTTTTAAAACTTGAAATTCCCCTGCTCGTAGGAGTAGAATATGGTGATAGTCTTGGAGAAATGGAGGATTTAGTGATTTGATCGTTGAAGTTATAAACTATTCTATTTTATGATTATTTAAGGTATTATTGAAGCAGTTAAAAGCTAATAGCTGTTTATGTTATGTCGGATATTGACCCTAAAATTGCGGATAAAAAAATAATACTCGTTGAAGATGACGCCTTTTTGCGTAGCCTAATGTTGACCAAGCTCCAAAAAGAAGGTTTTAATGTGACTGAAGCTTTCGATGGAGAAGACGGACTGAAAAAAGTGACAGAATTAAAACCAGTGTTGGTTCTGCTGGATTTGATTTTGCCTGGCATCAATGGATTTGATGTCTTACAGCAAATAAAAGGTAATCCAGAAACCAACAATATCAGGGTGATTATCCTCTCTAATCTTGGCTCTCGCACTGATGTAGAAAAGGGCCTCAAGCTCGGAGCCTATGATTTTATGATTAAGGCTCACTTCACTCCGGAAGAAATAGTGGAGAAGGTTAGGAATGCGCTTATTACTTTTAACAATTAGTTGATGCCGGAACTTCCTGAAGTAGAAACAATTTCAAAAGATCTCAATAGAAAAATCCCGGGGCTTAAAATCCGGGATTTTTGGTCCGATTGGCCAAAATCGATAAAATTACCCAAGAAAATAGATGACTTCAAAAAAGAAATAATCGGCAGGGAAATTTTGAAAGTTTATCGCAAAGGCAAAAATATTTTGATTGATTTAAGCGGCGGTAAGATGTTGCTGGTACATCAAAAGATGACGGGTCATTTACTCGTTGGCAAGTGGAAGGTGGAAAAACAAGGACGGAAGAAAGTGGTAGTGCCGATAAGCGACGGATTCTTGCGGGAAAAAGTAAACAACTATATCCACGATATATTTTATCTGTCAGACGGCTCGCAACTTGCTTTGTCGGATTTGCGAAAATTCGCCAAATTGATGGCTGGCGACAAAGAGAAGATTAAGGATTTGCCGGATTTGAAAGATTTGGGCCCCGACCCTTTAGAGATATCGGAAAAAGAATTTATTGATATTTTGAAAAATAAAAAAGGCAAGATAAAACAAGTCTTGATGGAGCAAAGTGTTTTTGCGGGCATTGGTAATATTTATTCTGACGAGATTTTGTGGTTTGCCAAAATACATCCTTTTGCGCGAACCGAAGAATTAAAAGAAAAAGATCTAAAAAATATTTTTAAATATACAAATGATATTCTGAGGGAAGGTATTAAACTTCGCGGTACAAGCATTTCGGATTATCGTGATCCGGAAGGCAGAGCCGGAGGATATGATAAAATTCGCAGAGTTTATAGGAGAGAAGGGGAAAAATGTCCGCGCTGCAAAGATGAAATAAAAAGAATTAAAATGGGTGGACGTTCGGCGCATTTTTGTCCTGTTTGTCAGAAATTGTTATAGATATCAAATTTTGCAATTATAAGAGTTGACTTTATTTTTTGTAAGCTGTACTTTAATAAGAAATCAGGAAAGAGGGGGTACTGGAAATGAGTAATCAGGATAGAAAGATGGTTGTCTTTGGGAATCTCATAGATGTTGATACCGGCAAGCCGATAGAAATAGAAGCGAGCTCTGACGATGTGAAAGGCCTTAAAGATATATCTCGGCGTGCCGAAGAGGCAGCTAATAAATTCAAGAAAAGGATGTTTAGCTAGACTCTTAAAAGTCAGCGCAACCGCTAAGTAGGTAAAACTGAACAGCGGTTTTTGTTTTGGTGTATTTTGGTATAATTGAAATATATGAAAAACACTTTAATTATTTTTGCCATTTTAGGTTTAACAATAATAGCAGCAGCATGGTTTTATCAGGGCAGCGAAAGGATTTTGATCGAAAAAGACTTTATTAATGGCTCCTCTATTATCTCCTTATCCGGATCAGACAAGAAAGAAGAGTCAACTCGAACGGATAAACAAAACAATCTTAGTGGTATTCCCTGTGATGATTATGATCACCGGCCGTTTGCCGTGATGTATGCCGGAGATGTTGTGGCGCGTCCGCTTTCCGGTATTGCCAGCGCTGATTTGGTGGTGGAAGCACAAGTGATCACCGGCAGTATTACTCGCATGATGGCGGTATTTACTTGCGGCAACCCGAAGCAAATCGGCTCTATACGTTCCGCTCGCCATGATTTTATCCCGCTTGCTCAAGGTTTCGATGCTATTTATGTCCATTGGGGCGGGTCACATTTTGCGCTTGAAAAATTAAAGCAAAAAATTATCAATAATATTGACGCGCTTACAAATCCTTATAATGTATTTTATCGCGATGAATCAATCCCCGCTCCGCATAATGGATTCACTTCTGCGGAGAGAATTTTAAATACTGCAGAGAAATTAGACTATCGCCTAAAAAGTAAATT
>CAYHBU010000020.1:0-3120 GCA_964354925.1 uncultured Candidatus Saccharibacteria bacterium
CGATCTAATACTGCTAAAAACTATTCAGGAATTATACTTTTAAGCTCGCGTTAATATTTCCGGGCCGTTTTCTGTCACGGCAATCGTATGTTCAAAATGAGCTGACAGGCTTCCGTCTTGAGTGCAATATCCAAAAATATCATTCTTGCACTCTTTAATCCGCCAATCGCCCATCGCCACCATCGGCTCGATAGCAAGCACCATACCAGCCCTCAGTTTTTCGCCTTTTCCTTTTTGACCATAATTAGGAATCTGTGGTTCCTCGTGGACACCATGGCCGACGCCATGACCGACTAAATCACGCACAACAGAAAATCCAGAGCTTTCGATTATCTGCGCTACGGCAAAACCAATATCACCCATCGTATTGCCCACCACCGCCTCCTTGATGCCCTTATACAAAGACTCTTCAGTGATACTTATCAGCTTTTTTACATCTTTGGGAACATCACCGACAGACACAGTCACAGCCGAATCAGTGCAGAGATTTTTGTGCCAAATTCCAAGATCCAATCCTAAAATATCGCCCTCTTTTAAAATCCTATCTCTACTTGGCACGCCATGAACCACTTCATCATTCAGGGAAGTGCAAAGTGCTGCCGGATATGGCGGTATGCCTTTTTCCGGTCTATAATTCTTGAAAGACGATTTTACGCCGAATTTATGGATCAACTCCTCCGCTATCTCATTTAATCGGAACGTCGAAATACCCGGCTTGGCAAGATGCGCTATAGCTTGCAATATCTCTGCTAAAATCTTTCCGCCCTCTCGCAGATTAGCTATTTCTTCTTTTGTCTTGAGAGAAACCATTTTTAAAAAATTATTTGATTAACGAAATTATTTCAGCGTGTATTTCTTCGGGATTTTTTTCGCCACCGACCTTATTAATGGCCAACCCCCTAGAAACAAAGTAATTCAAAATCGGCTCCGTCTTCTTGTAATATTCTTCAAAACGGATTTTTAATTTATCTGGATCATCTAGCAATCTAACCTCTAATTTCCCTCCGCACTTTGGACAAAACTCTGAATCATCATCGGGCATCAATGGATATCCGCAAACCGAACAAATCCTCCTTGATTTTATCCTTTTTAATGCCATTTCAAAATCAATTGGAACAAAAAACATATAAATATTGTCCCTGCCATACACCTCGTCCAATCTATCTAGCATTCCTTCAGCTTCCATCAATCTCCTAGGCGAACCAGAAAAAACTACCCCTTTTCCCGAATCAGCTATCTTACCAATTTCTTCAAAAACCAGCTCCGTCACCCAAGTATCAGTACTCAACAATCCGCTTTCATAAAGCTGTTTTTCATGGATAATAACCGGATCATTTTGATTGGCTGGATCGCTAATCGTATCCTTGATAACCTCTCCGGTGTTGAAGTGCACTAACCCGTATTTTTCTGATAATTTCTGTGCCTGAGTCGTCTTGCCAGATCCAGGGGGTCCCAATAAAATGATTGCGATTTTTCTGCTTTCCATTTAATAATAGCTTAAAAAATTAATAGCTCCATCTTCTCAAAAAAAGGCTCTTTAGGCAAATATTTAAACATCACAGCAATTCAAGAAAAATAATAAAAGTGGCATCCATTATAGATGCCACTTACTTAACTGCTTATTTATAGTAGCCCATCACCCTCTTGTCACCACAATGAGGGCAACAATCAGGTTTTACCTTCTTTGTAAAATACATGAATAAGAGATGGCGTCTCTTCAGTTTTCTAAAATGCTTTTTAGATACTTCTTCGCCCTCCCCTGCTTGGTAATATCCAAGGAAATAACGCTTCCTTTCTTTTACATTTTTTTTACAACCAAAGCATCTGTACCCCATCCTCCTTTCTGGAAGATTTGGCAATAAATTCCCTAAATTCCCTTCGCACATACTGCCTCCTTTTTATCTCTTGTTATAGTTCGGACATTAAAATTATTTTATCACATTTAGTCATAATCCACCATCACCATCTGAGCTTGGATCTGTTTAATGGTGTCGATGACGACCGATACGGCAATCAAAAGAGAAGTGCCGCCGACCGCAAATGTCGCTACGCCAGAAACATCTTTCATAATGAGTGGCAACACAGCGATAATGCCCAAAAATACTGCGCCAGATAATGTAATTCTCAGCATCAAGAAATTCATAAAATCCATTGTTGACTGGCCTGGTCTGATACCAGGAATGAATCCGCCATTTTTCTGTAAATTTTCTGAGATGGTTTTCGGATCAAACACGATAGCAGTATAGAAGAATGTAAATAAAACGACTAAGACGAAATAGGATCCGCCATAAACCCATGAGCCTTGGAATAATCTATTGATACTGTCAGCAGCATTGACCAGCCATTCGATTTTTGTAGCAGACATAAACGTAGCGATCATTTGAGGGAACATCAAAATCGACATCGCAAAAATAATAGGCATTACTCCAGCTTGGTTGATTTTCAAGGGCAGATAGGTCGATACTCCGCCAAACGTTTTATCACCACGAATCCTTTTAGCATATTGGATAGGTATATTCCTTTGAGCTTCGTTCACCAACACGACGCCAACTACAACTAAAATCGTCACCACTACAAATCCGATGTAAGTTGGAATCTTGCTTGGATCATAAGAAAGGAGCGTTTGTTGCACCTGTATCGGGAAACTGGCGATGATACCGGCAAAAATCAAAAATGAAATACCGTTGCCTATTCCCTTTTCAGAAATCAATTCTCCGATCCACATCAAGAATGCAGAACCTGCAGTGATGATAATCAAATTCAAAGTCAAAGCCTGCCAGCTGAGATAACCGATAACTTCTTGATTTTGCAATAGTCTGATCAAGCCAAAACCTTGGAGCATCGCGAGCGGAACAACCAAAACTCTGCTAATCTGATTGAATTTCTGCCTGCCCTGCTCTCCAGCTTCATGATACCATTCCTTTAGTCTTGGAATTATCATCGTCAAAAGCTGCATGATGATAGAAGCTGTGATATATGGCGCGACACCAAGCATCACGATCGAAAGATTATCAAGAGCACCACCAGAAAAGACATTCAAAAGACCGAGGAATTGATTGCCTTCCATCAACGATTTTAAATTTTCCTGATTTACGAGATCGGAAGAGCACACGTCTGAAC
>CAYHBU010000020.1:3130-10691 GCA_964354925.1 uncultured Candidatus Saccharibacteria bacterium
TTCCTGATTTACGCCAGGAATAGCGATTTTTGCAGCAACGCGAAAAATAACAAGCATTGCCAACACGAATACTATTTTATTTCTGAGATCTTTTATCTTGAATACCTTTAGGATTGATTCTAACATAAATAGAATTTTGAATTTGGAATACTGAATTTGGAATCTTACTTCATTTCAAACTGTTTCTATATTCTAAATCCTATATTCTAAATTCTATTTTATTTGACCACCTGCCTTTTCAATCTTTGCCTTTGCTGATTCTGAAACCTGGCAATTTTCAACTAATATTTTTTTGGTTATATTGCCTTCGCCGAGTAATTTTACTTCTGGCAATTGTCCTTTAATAGGTTTTATCAAGCGCTTATCAAGTAGTGTTTGAGGATTAACGTTTTCACCGTCATTGAAATGCACTTCTAATCTTTCAATATTTACAGATTGAGGTTTTCGAGAAGTGACGACATTCTTAACACCGCGCTGCTTAGGAATTTTCTTCAGAAATTCTCTAAGTGCTGGACGGATCTTGTGACCAGTTCTTGATTTCTGACCCTTAGTGCCACGACCAGAAGTAGTACCGCGCTTACCGCCACGGCCGATCCTTTTACGAGGTTTATTTTTAGTTTTTGGTCTTAATTCATGAAGCTGCATTTTTGTATATATTATAAGTTAATTATTTTGTTTTTAACTTTTTTAAAGCCTCCAGAGTGGCTCTTGCGATATTGATCTTGTTTGTTGATCTGCCAACAATCTTACCGGTCACACTAGTCATTCCAACCAAGTCACAAATCAAGCGCATAGCGCCACCAGCAATAATACCTCTACCCTCTGCTGAAGGCTTGAGTATGATCTTACCAGCTTTGAATTTGCCGGCAACTTCGTGAGGGATAGATCCTTTTATGATAGGAACTGTGATAATGTTTTTCTTTGCGGCTCTTACGGCTTTTTCAACAGACAGAGTGACGTCGAGGCCTTTGGCGATGCCAAAACCTACTTTACCTTTTTTATTTCCGACAACAACAGAAGCCCTAAAGCTGAAACGTTTACCTCCACCAGTCACACGAGCAACACGTCTAATCTCTAAAACCTTTTGCTCGAATTCATCTCTTGGCTTGTCTGACCTATCGCCAAAGCGACCTCCTTTACGAGGAGCAGAAAATCTTGAATTTCTAGCAGGCTTCTTTGATGCATCTTCAGAAACTTTTATTTCTGGTGTCGTTTCTGCTTTTTCGATTGTTTTTGTTGCTTCTTCCATAAAAATTTATCTTATTTGTTACAGGTTAAAATTTCAATCCACCTTCTCTGGCGCCATCAGCCAAAGACTTAACTACTCCATGATAGCGATACCCCCCTCTATCAAAAACGGCTTGCGCAACCTTAGCATCTTTAGCTTTTTTAGCTATCAAGGCGCCGACTTCTTTTGATATCTCAGAAAAACTGCCACTGTTTTTTATTTCAAAATCAGAAGCTGCAGCCAAAGTTTTCCCGACAACATCATCAATCAATTGGACATAAATATGCTGATTTGATTTGAATATAGAAAGTCTCGGTCTCTCTGCGGTGCCACTGATCATAGAGCGAATCTTTCTCTTTCTTGCTAATCTGCTTGTTTTTTTTATTTTAGAAATCTCTTTTTGCATATGGATTATTTAAATTACGATGAAGCTGTAGCTTTTTTACCAGCCTTCCTTCTAACGATTTCGCCAGCATAACGGATACCCTTACCTTTGTATGGTTCTGGTTTTTTCTTTGCTCTGATGTCTGCTGCGATCTGACCGACTAAATATTTGTCGATACCAGAAACAAAGACGGCATTCTTTTCAACTCTAAATGTGATGCCCTGAGGAGCTTTGATTATTATAGGATGAGAAAAACCAAGACTGAATGTCAAATCAGTACCCTGTAAAACCGCCTTGTAGCCGACTCCTTCGATTTCCAGCTTCTTTTCAAATCCTTCTGTCACACCCTTGATCATATTATTCACAAGCGCTCTCGAGAGACCCCAACAAGCTGCCAGTTTAGGATTCATTTCTTCTCCGGCAACAGAAAAAACCAAAGTGTTTTCCACTGTTTCTATTTTTATGCCTTGAGGAATATCCTGCTTCAAGTGTCCTTTCGGACCCACAACAAGGACCTTATTATCGGTTATTTCAATATTCACTCCTGTTGGTATTTGTATTGGTGATTTACCTATTCTGCTCATTGTTTTTTAAAAAATTATATTTACCAAATTTCGCATAAAACTTCGCCGCCAATCTTCTTGGATCTTGCCTCTTTCTCATTTACGATGCCTTGTGGCGTAGAAATGATAGCTGATCCAAAACCCTGTCTCACTGCCTTGACCTCAGAAGATTTGATATACAATCTTCTTCCAGGCTTACTGATCCTCTTGATATTGCTGATCTTTGGCTCACCATTATTATATTTCAAAATCACTTCCAAGAATTTTTTAACCTTTTTGCCCTTTTTAGAAAAATCAGAAATCCAACCGTCTCTTTTCAATATTTTAGCAATCTCAAATTTTAATTTTGAATGCGGAATAAGCACGGTTTCATGGCCAACCATTTGAGCATTTTTTATTCTTACTAACATGTCTGCTATTGGATCTGTCATAATAAAATAGTTTAAATCTTAATTACCAACTTGACTTTTTAACACCAGCAATCTCTCCCTTTATAGCCATTTCTCTGAAGCAAATCCTGCATAAATCAAAATCCCCAATAAATCCCCTCTTCCTGCCACATTTAAAGCAACGATTTACTTTTCGTGTGGAAAATTTAGGTTTTTTTTGTGATCTTGCGATTACTGATTTTTTTGCCATTTTCTAAAATTGAAATTAATTTTTATTTAGCGAGCGGGAAACCCATCAATCTGAATAATCTTTCTGCTTCCTTTTTCGTCTTTGCTGTGCTGACAGCGGTGATTCCCAAACCAAAGATAGTTTTAGATGATTCCAAAACTACTTCCGGGAATACAATATGCTCTTTGATGCCCATTGTCAAATTTCCGAACTTATCAACCGAAGATAGCTTGATGCCTCTGAAATCCCTGGTTCTCGGCATTACTATGTTATTCAAGCGATCTATGAAATCAAACATCCTTTTTCCCCTTAACGTGACCTTGAGTCCAATCTCCAATCCTTTTCTTGTCTTGAAAGATGCGATAGCCACCCTAGCTTTCGTTTTAATCGGTTTTTGTCCCGTGATAGCAGTGAGGTCTTTTTCCATGAGATCAATCATTTTTGATTCCCTAGCAATCCTGCCAGTACCGATGTTTACGACAACCTTAGTTATCTTAGGCACCTGCATGATGTTTGAATAGCCGAATTCCGTTTTCAAAACTGGTACAACCTCTTTATTATATTTTTCTATTAATCTGTGCATTTAATTAAATTTATCTTTAAATTTCTGCTTCACATTTTTTGCAAATTCTTGCTCTTCCGCCTTTTACAACTTTGTTGCCAATTCTCGTTGGCTTGTCGCATTTTGGGCAAACAACCATAACCTTTGAAACATCAAAAGGGGCTGGTATTTCCACCACTCTTCCTTTTTGGCCTTGTCTTTTCGGACTCTCGTGCCTCTTCTTTACATTGATGCCCTCTGCCATAATCTTATTTTCCTTGGAAAATACCTTAGAGACAGTGGCTTGCTTTCCGTTATCCTTGCCAGTCAATATTAAAATTTTATCGCCTTTTTTGATTTTCATTTTTTATAATTTAGCTTCTTGTTGTTAGCTTCTAGACCGGCTAGAAACTAAAGCAAAGGAGCCAACTGGTTTATATCAACTCTTGCGCCAAAGAAGCAATCTTGGAAAAACCTTTATCCTTTACTTCTTTCGCAATAGGACCAAAAATGCGTCCACCCTTAGGCTCTTTAGTCTTGCCTTCGAGGATAACGACAGCATTTTCATCAAACCTCACATATGATCCATCTACTCTTCTTGTCGCGTTTTTCTGCCTTACTATCACGCATCGCACCACTTCTTTTTTCTTGACTTGCTTTCTTGGTTCAGCAACCTTAACAGAAGCAACAATAATGTCGCCGATCTGAGCGTATCTTGCACCACTGCCACCAAGCACCTTGAAACAAGCTACTTTTCTTGCTCCTGAGTTATCAGCTACATTTAAAATTGTTCTTAGTTGGATCATATTTTTAAAACTGGCTATTGCAGACACTATGGTTAGATTTGCAATATTTTACACGAATTATTTAAAATTTCAAGCCCTGTATCGATAATCTTATATTTTTTCAGCCACAAACCATTTCTTATCTTTTGATAAAGGTCTTGTTTCCTGAATCACTACTTTATCTCCTACATGATACTCGCCCTTTTCATCATGAGCCTTGTACCTATTGGTGACATTGTAGTACTTCTTATATTTCGGATGCTTCTTTCTTCTGGTAATAGCCACAACAACAGTTTTCTGCATCTTGTCAGAAACAACGACTCCTTCGAGCCTTCTTTTTAATATTTGTTTTTGTGTTTGCTTTTTTTCCATAATTATTTATTTAGCACAGTTAGGATTCTTGCGATATCTTTTTTGATTTTATTTGCCTCTGTCGTGTCCTTGGTCTTTCTGATATTTTTCTCAAATTTAATCTCGAGCAATCTATTTTGCTTTTCTTTTAATGATTTTTCCAGTTCATCTGGTGTTTTTGTCTGAAATTCTTTTGCTTTCATTGTTTTGTTTTATTTAGACTCCCTAAATATAAATTTGGTTTTAATCGGCAATTTAAACGCTGCGAGCCTCAATGCTTCTTTCGCAATATCAGCAGGAATGCCATCCATCTCAAAAAGTACTCTTCCTGGCTTGATAACTGTGACATAATGATCAGTAGCACCCTTACCACCACCCATAGTCACTTCAGGTGGTTTTTTTGTTACTGGCTTGTCTGGGAAAATCCTGATCCAAACCTGTCCGCCTCTCTTGATATATTTTGTCATGGCGCGACGAGAAGCTTCAATATGGCGAGAATTTATCCTGCCGTGTTCCATCGCTTTAAGGCCAAAGCTTCCGAAACTCAATTTAGTTCCGCGTGTTTCAACACCCTTGCCGAGCCTGGTGCCTTTTTGCCATTTTCTATGTTTTACTTTTTTTGGAATCAACATAACTTAAAATAAACTTTACAAATTATTTAGTGATAGAGGTCTTTTGTCCTCTTTCGAAAACATCGCCCTTATAAATCCATACCTTGATGCCGATTGCTCCATAGGTACAATGAGCTGTCTCTTGAGCATAATCGATATTGGCTCTCAGTGTGGTAAGTGGCAGTCTGCCTTTCGCAAGCCATTCTGTACGAGCGATTTCAGATCCATCTAATCTTCCAGAAATAGTAATCCTTGCACCAAGCGCCTCTCTGTTTTGCATTATCTTTGCTAGAGACTGCTTCAATGTCATCCTGAATGGAATCCTGCGTTCCAATTGGTCAGCAATATTTTGACCGACAATCTTTGCAGAAATTTCAGGCTTCATGACTTCTTCAACGCGTAATGCAATATTCAATTTAGGCTTCATCTGATGTTTCAATCCCCTAGCTTTCATCACTATTTTTTCTATGCTCTTTTTGAGATCTTCCAGCCCCTGCCCGCCCCTACCGATTACGATTCCAGGCTTAGCAGTCTTGATGATGATGGTGACGGCATCAGATGATCTTTCAATGTCGATGGTTTCAACATTGGCTTTTGCCAATTTAACATCTAGGAATTTACGAATTGCAAAATCTTCCTTCAAAAAAGTTTTGTATTGTTTCTGATGAAACCATCGTGACTTCCAATCTTGGATCACTCCGAGCCTATATGAAAATGGATTGACTTTATGTGCCATAAAAATTTACTAATTTAATTTATTTCTTTGTTGTTTTCTTTTTGCTGATTGTTTTCTTGGCTTTAGCTTCTTTCTTTTCTGATTTTTCTGATACTTCTTCCTTCTTTTCCGGTTTCTTTTCTGTCAAAATTAAAGTTATGTGGCTAGTTCTCTTCTTGATTGCGAAAGCTCTTCCAAAAGCTCTCGGCATATGTCTCTTGAGAACTGGACCGCCGTCAACAAAAATAGTTGAAATAAAGAGATTTTCCTCGCTCAATTTAGCATTGTTTTTAGCATTAGCAATCGCAGAATTCAAAAGCTTTAGCATTGGATCTGCTGATCGTTTTGCCAAAAAAGTCAATTGATGTTGGGCTTGTGTTACGTTCTTGCCCCTAATCAATCCTGCTACCAATCTTACTTTTCTTGGCGATATCCTTAAATTGTTGAGTTTTGCTTTAACTTCCATAATATTTCAAAAATTATTATTTAGCTGCTGGAGCAGGACTTGATGCCTTCTCTAGGTCCTTTTGCATCTTGCCACCATGTCTGACAAATTTTCTCGTAGGAGAGAATTCGCCCAATTTGTGGCCAACCATTTCTTCTGTTGCAAATACTTCAATGTGGATTTTTCCATTATAAACACCGAAGGTAAAACCAACCATTTCCGGAGATATCGTAGATTTTCTTGACCAAGTCTTAATAATCACCTTTTCTCCCGGCTTTATCTTGGAAATCTTTTTTAATAATTTTTCGTCCACATAAGGACCCTTCTTTAAACTTCTTGTCATATTTTAAAATTATTTCTTAAATCTTCTCTTAACAATGAATATATTTGTAACCTTCTTCTTTCTTCTAGTCTTCACTCCGAGTGCTGGCTTGCCCCATGGAGTCTTTGGTCTCTTGAGACCGATTGGTTGTCTGCCTTCACCACCACCATGCGGATGATCAACCGGATTCATAGCGGTGCCACGAACAGCAGGCCTTCTACCCATATGTCTTGCTCGTCCAGCCTTACCAATGCATACTAAGTTGTGATCGGGGTTTGACACAGGACCAATTGAAGCCCAGCAATTTTCAACAACTTTTCTTGTTTCGGTTGATGGTAATTGTAGATGCACATAACCACCGTCTCTTGCGAGAATCTGAGCTGAAGAACCTGCTGATCTGATAATCTGACCGCCCTTGCCTGGTAGCAACTCAACATTGTGTACGAAATAACCAACAGGGATCTTTTTCAAAAGGGTGCGATTGCCAACTTCCAAAGGAGCATCCTCGGATGTGATTATGGAAGTACCAACTTTCAAATCCTTTGGGGATAGAATATACCTCTTTTCTCCATCTTTGTAAACGATAAGAGCGATAAAAGCAGTCCTATTTGGATCATACTCGATAGCTGTAACCTTTGCAGGCATATTTATCTTGTCCTGACGGAAATCAACATTCCTATAAACCCTCTTAACGCCGCCGCCTTTATGTCTGACAGTAATCCTACCACCAGTTGATCGTCCAACTCTTTTCTTGCGTCCATAAGTCAAGCTCTTTTCAGGGCTTTTCTTCGTTAATACGCTATAGTCCACTACGGTCATAAAGCGTCTTGATGCGGTTGTTGGTTTGTATGATTTCACTTCGTTAGTTTGTAGTTGCTAGCTTCTAGATTCTAGATGGGTATTCTAGTAAAAAATTTACTAGAAGCTAGAACCTGAAACCTAGAACCTGAATTGTTACTGCGACAATATATCAATCTTTTTACCTTTTGGCAATGTT
>CAYHBU010000021.1:0-10450 GCA_964354925.1 uncultured Candidatus Saccharibacteria bacterium
AGTCAGGGTAGATATGTCTGAGTATATGGAGGGCCACGCAGTCGCAAAGATGGTTGGGGCTCCGCCTGGTTATGTCGGACATGAAGAAGGCGGTCAATTGACGGAAATGGTGAAAAGAAAGCCGTATAGCGTCGTACTTTTTGATGAAATAGAGAAAGCTCATCCGGAAGTTTTCAATATCCTATTGCAAATATTAGACGAAGGTCATCTGACTGATTCTAAAGGCAGGAAGGTTAATTTCAAAAATACTGTCATCATTATGACTTCCAACGCCGGCACTGACGCGATCGCACAGATAAATTCTTTTGGTTTTGATTTGGGCGATGGCAAAGAAGTCACTAAAGCTGAAAAGGAAAGCGAAGTGAAAGAAAGAATAAAATTGGCTCTCAAAGATTATTTCAAGCCGGAATTCTTGAATAGGGTTGATGAAATCATCGTGTTCAACAGCCTGAAGCCTCAAGATCTGGAAAAGATTATCGATCTTCAGCTCGAAAAAGTTTCTCAGCGTTTGGCTAAAAAGGGCATCAAGATAAAAGTCACCAAAAAAGCCAAAGATGTGATTGCTGAACAAGGTTATGATCCGCAGTATGGCGCTCGTCCGCTCAAGCGCGTCGTCCAGCGCCTGATACTTGATCCAGTGGCTAAATATCTGATTGCCGGTCAGATCCAAGAGAGTGAAGAAATAGTGGTTGATCAGGAAGATGGCAAGATTGTTGTCAAAAAGGTCAGTGGCAAGACAGCCGTAGCTTTAGTATAGGACAAAGAGACGCATTGTCTGTGCGTAAACAAAAAACGGCGATTTTATCGCCGTTTTTTACATTGAGTATTTTTGCAGGAACAATGCTGAGACTTCATCTGGGGTTTCAAATGGACAACTTTTCTTTGTAAAAGAAACCATTTTCTTGATCAGCAAATCTTCAACGAAAAAAGCAAATTCTGAAGTCCAGATAGCGTTATTCTTTATCCCGACAGTGTATGTTCGATTTGGATTTTCGAGATACCGGATTGCGAAAACCCCTTTTTTGAAAATATCCTCGCTTATCATACAATCTGTGAGCCCGACATCTTGCAGGAGAAGATTTTTAAGAGCTTCTTGCTTTAGATCTATTTCGAATATTGTCATGATGATCATATCGTCACCTCCAGTCAGTCAGTATTTTGAGATTATGAATGAGCTTCGATTGCCCGCTTATCCCAACCGATCTTACAAATACCACTTCTTGATTTCTTCTTTGGATACCTTTTTCCTTTGCACTATCTGTCTTCTTTTTCGAATTGCGCTTGGTAGAGATTTTGTGATCCTAGGGATACCTATGAGTATCGTGTACGGTTCAAATACTAAAAAATATCCGACCAACAAAATTTCCCTTTTCAAAAAAAGGTATATATCAGGCCAAGTGAAGAGACCAAGGTCGTTTTTGACTAGCGTCAGGTGGACATTTACGAAATCCAGCATCCTTTTCTTTTTGGGAAGTTCTTTACGCAATCTTATAAAGTCAAATTTGCTGTTGCTCAGGCGGTGCGTGGTGTGGCGTTCATGCCAGGCAATCACTGATGGTGCGTAATGATTTTTCCAGCCCAAAAGATGCATTCGCCAGCCAAGGTCGATGTCATCACCATACCAGAAATAGCTTTCGTCATGAGTCTGGCCAAATATTGCGCAATCCTGGAAAGCTGCCCGGCTCCAAAATGGGCAAGCGCCTTCATAGGAAAATATCTCTTCGGACTTGTCGTATTGTCCTATGTCTTTTATGCCATGTCCGCGATTGACTATGCGACGCGATTTATATATTTCAAATCCAGTGGTATCCAAGATATCTGATTTTTGTCCATTTATAGTGCGGAATATTTTGGCTTGTAGGGCGCCTATTTGAGCGTCATTTTCCATCGTTTTGACCGCTTCTTGGATAAAATCTTCCTTGAGCCAGACATCAGCGCAAAGTCCAAGGATGTATTTGCCTTTTGTCAGTGTAGCCGCTCTATTTTGTCCCGGACCAAATCCGATATTTTCCTTGCTCCTGTATATTTTTAATTTGCCTGATTTTATATGATCTGCAAATTCTTTCTCTACTATTCCAACGGTTTTATCACTCGAATTATTATCAAAGACTAAAACCTCCGTATTCTGATAAGTTTGTGCGAATACGAATTCCAAGCATTTTTTGATGCGTCTTTCTTCGTTATAGGCGACGAGATTTATAGAAGTGATAGGTAGCTTATCCATTGTTTTTGTCCATTATTCCGAATATCGCGCCTATCGGGATCATAAGTCCCAGGAAGGCTCTTTCATCAAAAATAACAGGGTCAGTCATAGTGTATGCCAAAATCCAAACGAAATACAAGATACTGAAATGACCGAAAAATTTTATTAGAATATCTTGTTGCCCGGATAAATATTTAGCCTTTTTGAATATCTCGTAAACGAGCATCAAGAATATGGCAAAAGCAAAAATGCCCATTTCTGATAAAATTTGCAAGAATAGATTGTGAGCCGATGATCCGGCGCGCGACATCTCGATATCTTGTTCTAATACGGTTGGGAAGTTGCCGATACCCACGCCCAAGATAGGATTGTTCGCTATAGACTCGATGCTTTTTTTCCAGATATATATGCGGCCTTGATTGGAAACTTCCTGGGTGTCGAAAATAGAGGCAATCCTGCTAACGAGCACCTCATTGGCAGAGTCAGTCGTATTTTCTGCCAGTCTGAATTGTTTTGAGCTAAAAATTGGCTGAGACACCAGCAAGGCGATTACAAACAGGATAATAGGCAGGCTGAGGATCAATATATTTTTTTTGCTATCAATTTTCTTGAAAAGATAAAACCCCAAGATGAAAATAGGAAAAATGATTGCTGCCCAAATTCCGCGTGTGCCTGATAAGACCATACACAAAGAAAATATTGAAAGTATTATTATTGCTGGCTTGCAGGTATGGTCAAGGGCAATTTTTTTGAAGGCGATAAAGCTTGCTATGAATATGGATACAGTCAAAAGATAAACCGGAAAACTGTGGCTGTCCGGGAATGACGAAAACATCCTGAGGTGGATGGTTTCGTTGAAATAGGCGAACCAAGTATTGGCTGATATCGCTATTTGCGCCCAGGTGTCGCCATAGAGATTTCTTTCCACTACAAATGCCCAGAACTCTGCAAAATCATTTATATGTATGAGGTAGGCAGATATGAGTTGAACGATTCCAACGACAGATATTATGATCCCAGAAACGATAAAGTTTTTTCCTAATCTCATTAGGTTAGAGCTATCTATGGCGTATCTGACTGCAAAAAATAACATACCCAGATTAAGGAAATAGATGATTCTTTTTATGCCTGATCCTAGATCATCGGCCTTCAAGAGAGATAGGGTAGCCAGAATTAGCAATATTGCAATCAAAAGCTCGAGTTTATGATTTTGTTTCATGAAAACGAAAGCATCTTTAAGTGAATTCCTAGCTATGCCCGATATTTCCTTGACGGTATTTAAAATATCCTGCCTTTTGATGATCAACAATTTGACGAATAGGGTCAGCAGTAAAATCCTCCAGATGTTGAAATTATCAAAGCTTTCGGTAATGGGTAGGGCTAAGAATAAAGGGATTGAGCGCGCCGTAAAGTAAACAGATTCTTCAATTGTCCAAATGATGAACATTATCGGTAAAAGCACGGCCAAAAACAAAGCGCCTTCGCGTGGCATTATGCCGACAGCGATAAGTACGACGAAAATTAATTCTATAAAAAATATAATATTTAATCTGGAAAATAATGAATGCATAATTTATTCTTTTTTTCCGATATTTTTATAAATAATGCTTAAAATATAGGCCGATACTAACCCTAGTAAAACAATGACAAGGCCAATTATAGTCAAAGTAACGCCTTTTTTCAATAAAGGCGACTCATATTCGAATATGATTTCGTGATTGCCCTGTGGCACAGAAATTGCTTGGAATAGATAGTCCGCTTGGTAGATTTCAGTGATTTGGCCGTCTATTTTTGCCGTCCAACCAGGATAATATGTTTGAGTGAATATTACAAACGAATCACTGTCGTTTTCGGAGGACAATTTCCAAAATCCCGGTTTTGCATCTGCGATTGCTAGGCTTTGATTCCTGCTGTTTTGATTGAGGAGAACTTTAGGGTCTTTTTCCAATATCACGACTTCTCGCGGATTGCCGATGGCATTCAATTTTGATAAGGCATCTTGGCCGTTTTCTGCTACGATGAAATGATCGACAAAAAATGCTCTTGGGAAATGTGTTTTATTGATGCAGAGGTTCCCGACTTTTTCTAGGTTTTCAGCTCGTTCTGGTATGAATTCGCAAGGCAGATATTTTATGCCGGACACATCGACAAGATTGGCATTTTGGACCATGGTATCCACGAAGGCTCCATATCGTTGAAGCATCAATGGATTATATCCGTCAAAGGCATAGATTTTCCACATTTGAGTGGAATTATCTTGGAATTCCGGAACCTTAAATACGCGGAATTTGTCTATTTCATCGAGCGCGCTATATTCGGATTGGATATTTTCGGCAATCCAGGGTTTTTGGGTCACGGTATCTGGAGACTTGCGAGCATATAGGAGTTCGTTGAGGGATACGGCAGTAAATAGCTCGTAGATTATTATTGCGCCCATTATGATTCCCAAAACGTATTTTATGTATTCGTATTTTTGTTTACTTTCAAAAAGACTATGGATATTGGCAAATAGGATAGAAGCTAGAGCGATAGCTGCAAGATCAAAAAGCAGAATCATATTGGATGGCGCCCTGATTTTATCGAAAAACGGTATGGATTGGAAATAGTATTTTTGCAAAAACCCATATTTGCCTAGGCTGTAGACAAGACTACTAGCAAGAAGCAGTATCCAAAAGATGGTCATCTTGCGAGTTTCTTTTCGAGCGATTCCATAAATGGCTCCCAGTATAGCCAATATCAAAATGGTAATGCTTAAATATAAATAATTTTGAGTCCTGTCCCAGGGTCCAGAGTATTCTTCGCCATGACTGACATTTTTATAATTCGGAGTGATCAGGCCCCACAAACTATCTGGATTCAAGCTTTCAGTTTGGGACATTTCAAGCGTTATGTTGACACGCTGTGATTTTGCGGTCAGTTCATATGTCGGCAGAAGCTGGATTGCAGAAATCAAGAAAGCGATGACGTAGACCGCAAGTATGATGGAAGATTTCTTCAGCAACGCCTCCCCCCGTTCTTGTTTGGGTGAAGTAATGATGAATTCTCTCTGGGAGAACTTTCCGGTTATATTTTTATACTCTTTTTGTTGTTTTATCTTTGTCTTGATAAATGTTGCGAACGACCATAAGAAATCGAAAGCAAAATAAAGTCCGAGGGCATATGCGCTATAAAGTGCCATTTGGAAATGACCAGCCAGTATCGCGATGCCAAGGAAGAGTCCGCAAAGCAAACCATATAATAGTCGTCTTTTTTCAAGAGCTAAAATCAAGAGCCAAAACAATAATGGTAGCCAAGCAGAAGCGTTTTGCATTCCGACGTGTGATCCGTGTCCCACCAAGAATCCAGAAAAAGCGTATACGGCGCCAGCTGCCAAGCTGAAAAAGAAGTTCTTGCTTATGTGTTTTGCCAGTAAAAAACCGAAAAATCCAGCCAAAAAATAATGCGCTATCAGTTGATATTGCATTATCGGGGCTGTAAAGGTGGTGAAGAAGCTGATTAAAAGATTTATCGGATAGAAAATAGCGACTTGCAAGTCGGCGACTTGAGGGAAACCATTGAATATGTATGGAGTCCAGAGCGGAAACGTGCCAGCTTGCCACGTCTGTGACGAAAATAGCAGGTTGAAAAAATGCACGCCGATTGCATCCCATTGGATAGATCCAAATTTATTTATTATTGGATCCCAAAATATTGCTAATGTAAATATAGCATAGAAAAATAATGCAAAGATTATTTGAGAAATTTTTTTGATAAGTAACATTTTAATTTCTGATTCCTGTGATAGAAGCTTTGTTTGGGAATTAGATATTAGGAATTAGGTTTTACTTTGAAACGTTTCTTCGAATAATTTTAAAAATTTACTAGCGATTACCGGCCAAGAAAATTTTTGGACGACATTTCTGGAATTGGCGACGATCTGATTCCTTTTCTCATTATTGTTCAGGGCCTCATTAATCGATTCGGCTATCGCCTCGGGATTGTCCACGTCTTTGACGAAAAAAGCATTGTCGCCGAATATCTCATGAGTCAGTTCGTTGTCAGCCACCAGTGGCACAGATCCACACTTTAAAGCTTCGATTGGTGGCAGGCCCATAGCCTCTTGAGATGATATATAGATGAGTAGCTCGGCATGATTGAAAAGATGCAAGATATCGTCTTGGGATAAATACTGAGCCCTCAATATGGTCTGTCGGCCGATTCTTTCGTTGATCTGTTTGGCTAATCCGTCGATGATTGGTGGATTGTATTTGTCGATATTGGCGACTATATACTGGATGTCGGGGAACCTGTCGGCGATTTTTTCAAATGCCAGCATGGCTTCTTTGATTTTGCGCCTAGGGAAAGCTTGGCCGACCGACAAGATGAATCTGCCCTTGACGCCCAACCTGTTTTTTATTTCCTTTATTTTCTGTAAATTTTCAGGAGATTTTTCCAGTTGTCTCATATTTTCATTCAGTCCCCAAGGAATCGATTCTATCTTATCAATGTTTATTTTATATAATTTTGCCAACTCTTTTTTGGAAAATTCTGATATAGTTAGCACCTTGCTCGACCATTTGGCAGCAAGCCAACTGAAAATCCGATAAGCCATTTTATATTTGAGTGGCAGATTGCCAAAATGAGATTCGTAATACACGTCATTGGTCAAAACGACTATCGATTTTTTGACCGGTAAGATGGGCATCATATATGCTGGCAAGAAAATTCCGTCCAACCCATCCTTTTTATATGCTATGGGCAATAAAACGTGATAAAAAAAAGAAAAGCTGGGTGGTAAGAGTTTGCACTTGAGAAGCTTTTTTTCAAAGATCGGGTCATCAAGTATCGGATCCTGAGGGATTTTTTTATTGAAATACAAAACAAAGCGAAACTTTTCCCTTGCTTTCTCGTCTTCCGATATGGATTTTAATAATTGTAAGAGGGTTTGTCCGACTCCGAATTTTTCCTTTTCCAGATTGTGGCATTCGATGCCGATTTTTAAAGCCATATGTCCGTATTGATTGTTCAAATGAATTGCTATATATAGTGGTATTATATATAGATCCAGTATATCAATTTCCGGTATACTTTTCTATTATATGACCGGTTATAATACTTTAAAGAAATAAATATGGAAAAACCTAAAAAGACGCCGATCAAAAAAGCTATCATCGCAGTTGCCGGATTTGGCACTAGATTCTTGCCGGCCACCAAAGCTCAGCCAAAAGAAATGTTGCCCATAGTCGACAAGCCAGTAGTGCAATTCATAGTTGAGGAGGTCGTGAATTCCGGCATCAAAGAAGTGATATTCGTCACTGGCAGGGGCAAGCATGCTATCGAAAACCACTTTGATTATTCGGTGGAGCTTGAAAACGCTCTCAAAAAAAGCGGCAAGGACTATCTATATGAAGAGATAAAGCAGATTTCCGATATGGCTAATTTTGCTTATGTTAGGCAAAAAGAAGCCAAGGGCAATGGAGACGCCTTGCTGGTGGCTAGCCACTTGGTCCAAGATGAGCCTTGTGCCATACTTTTTGGAGATGATTTGGTGGATGCCCAAAAGCCCGTCATAGCTCAATTGGCGGAGATTTATGAAAAATATAGCGCCTCAGTGATTGCCCTGGAGAAGGTGCCCATGAAAGAAGTCCATAAATACGGCGTTGTTAAAGCAAGAAAGATAGCTGACAGGTTGTATCAGATAGAGGACATCGTGGAAAAACCCAGTTCCGACAAAGCGCCCTCAAATCTGGCGGTGGTGGGCAAATACATAGTGACGCCGGATGTTTTCGAGGCTCTGAAAAAGCTCAAGTCAAACCTCAAAAAGAATTTCAAGGGCGAGCTTGGGATTACGGATGCTTTCAAGGAGATTTTGAAGACTAGGCCTGTATATGGCGTAGAATTTGAAGGTACCAGATACGACTGCGGATCCAAGTTAGGATTTTTGAAGGCAATAGTGGACCATGCCTTGAAGCACGATGAAGTGAAAGATGAATTCAAGAGCTACCTGAAGAATAAGAAACTTTAAACTTCTTGGTTGTTTTAAAAAACTCTCGATTTTATATCGAGAGTTTTTTGATTTTTTGTTGACTCGGAAGGCGATTTACTGTATTTAATGCTTATAGTTAATCTTTGAAATTAGCATAAATATACAAGGAGGTGTTTCGGATGATAGCCAAGAAATCCAGTTTCTCTGCATTGGTATTGTTGCTGGTCTCTCTGAGTTTGATAAGATTGCTTGCAAAGGTTCTGTCGCTATTAAGGATTAGCGTTGACGGCATCAGGATAAAAAACCGCGAGGTCCAGACGGCTACCGATTACTACTACAACCCTTCCACGAAAAGAAGCGTAACCATCATTGGAGTAGTGCATCAGGCGGAGCGGAGATATTTCAGGCATATTCAGGAGTTGTTGAATAAGTTTTCGTATGAGGGGAATAGGATAGTATATGAGGGATTTAGAAAGATGAAGCTTCGCCACGAGGGGAGATTGGGAGAGAACGAGAGGGTGATTTTCGGGGCGTTGCGTGGTCGCACATTCCCAAGGGAATGGTCGGAAGTCATGCCGATAGCTTGCCAAAAAGATGAGCTTGTTTACAGGAAAAACTGGATCAATGGAGACATGTCCGAGCTGGATTTTATCCGACTTATGGCAGTCAGGGATTGCCATATTTCTATCAGTAAAACAAAATTTAGCAAAGCAGAATCGTTGCAGAAGACGATATACAAATCAGACATAAGATCGATCGTGAATAATGGCTTTAAAAACGTAGTCGCAAGGTGCGCGTGGGAGCGATTGACGACACATTTTTTCAGGAGGAAGAGGATGTGGAATGAGATAATTCTGGATCATCGCAACGTCATAGCGGTATGTGCAATTGCAAGAAATTTGAAATCGTCAGACGTGGTGACGATATGGGGAGCGGCCCATCTTCGTGGCATCGGAGAGCACCTGAAGGATATGGGATTTCGCAAAAAAAGAAGAACATGGTTGGATGCTTACCGTATCAGAAAATACAGTTTTTGGGATCCGGTAGTAGAGAGGATGGGGGATAGGGAAGAGAAATTTCTGTCCCCACTCATTAATGAATTTGTGCAAAAAAACAAGAAATAATTTTCAAAAGAGGCGACAAAAAGTCGCCTCTTTTTTGTCACTTGCCTAGGTATTTTAGGGACGACTACTTTTAAAAAGATATAAAAATTTTTAAAAGTAGGCACTGTTTTTGGCGAAAAAATCTATTTTTTTGTCACGATTTTAAGCATTTTTTTAGGACAAAATAACCACGATTTTATCGTCGGGGTATTGCTTTTTCAGGATAATTTTTGTATTTTCCCAGTAGTAACTAATAGCAATTAACCCTTAGCAATCAACGAATCCAGTTGATAGTTGATCGTCAATTGTTAATCGTTGTCATGGATTTTTCTCGAAAAATTTGGCACGACATCTTCCAGCTTTCGCAGGCCGTTTTCAGGGTCACTCATTTGTTTCCGGAAGGCGAAATTTTGAAGCGTCATCTGAGGGGAAAAGTGACGGAAATTTTATACCAAAGTTCACCCAATTTTGGTGACAAAAATTACAAGAATTTAGTGCAAGAATTCCACGGTTTTAGAGCCCTTCTTTTTACTGCAAAAACTTGCAATTTTGTAAACGAAAAAAACCTGATTATTTTGATAGACGAGTGCGAAAAAATGATTGAAAAATTAGACCAAGAAGGCAGTTCCAGATCAATAGATTTCGCGGTTGATTTTGAGGATGAAAAAATGGGAAGTCAGAGTCCGGAAGTCGAAGAGAAATTTGCATCGGCGCCGGAAAAAAGAAGGGAGATTACAGTGCCCAATATAGCTCCCAACAGACCCGTAAAATATGCCCCGGCTATGAGTAAAAAAACAGTGAAAGATTCCAATGAGGATTCTTCGATGATAGGGTTCTATATGCCCAACTCGAGACAGCAGAGAATCATAGATTTTTTCCAAAAAATTCCAGCAGGGAAAATGGGGCTGAAGGATGTGGCGGTCTCGCTAAGAGATATTCCACCAAGAACGATCAGACACGACTTAAAAGATCTCTGCGAGCAAGGTTTCTTGGGAAGGAGTGGTCATGGTCCGAGCAGTATATATTTTTTAAAGAAAAAATAGGGCAAACCGCGCCAATAGAATCATTAATAATAGGGCAAAATAAGGCAAGATACGTCATAATGAGGCATAAATAGGGCAAAATAAGGCAAGATTAAGCTATGACGCATTTTGACGCATTTTGCCCTATTATTATTTG
>CAYHBU010000022.1:0-10435 GCA_964354925.1 uncultured Candidatus Saccharibacteria bacterium
ATTGGGGGGAAAACCGGATACACGGAGGAGGCAAGGGGTTGTCTATTGACTGTAACCGACATCAACGATAAAACAAGGATAATCAGTGTCATTATCGGGTCGGATGATCGTTTCGGAGAGATGGAAAAATTAATAAATTGGGTGAAGAAAGCATACCGCTTTAATTAAATAACTAACAGCCAATAACTAACAATTTACAACAAACAATAAGCACATAAACGTTGTAAGTCGTAAGTGGTGGGTTGTCAGTTCGAGAAGCATTGACTGACATTCTAATCATTTCAAAAATACTGGGGGTGGGAGGGCTAGCTTTTATCATCGCAATTCTTATTACTCCGATTATTTATCGTTTCTTGATAAAATACAGGCTAGGAAAACAAATCAGAGAAGATATCAATGCTCCAATATATATGCAAATGCACAGCAAGAAAGCCGGCACTCCGACTATGGGAGGAGTCATCATCTGGGGCGCGGTGCTTGCATTGATTCTCGTAATCTATATTTTTTCTCTCGTATTTGAAGGTTTCTGGGGCAATCTGAATTTTCTCAGCAGAGGACAAACACTTCTACCTCTTGGTGTATTAATCATATCCGCGATTATCGGCATGGCAGATGACCTGCTTGGAATATTCAAGCTTGGACCCAAGGGCGGAGGACTTCATATGCGCCATCGCCTCATCCTTTACACGGCCGTTGCCATCATTGGAGCTTTATGGTTTTATTTCAAACTGAACTGGGACATTCTCCATATTCCATTTGTCGGCGATTTCAATATCGGACTTTGGTATATACCATTTTTCATATTCATCATCGTTGCTACGGCTTTTTCCACCAATGAAACAGACGGACTGGATGGTTTAGCTGGCGGAGTTTTACTTTTCGCTTTTGCAGCTTTTGCAATCATAAGCTTCACGGAAGGCAAGTTTGATCTTGCAGTCTTCAACGCTGCTATCGTCGGAGCGCTACTTGCCTTTCTATGGTTCAATGTCCATCCGGCAAAATTCTTTATGGGTGATACTGGAGCTATGTCACTCGGCGTCACGCTCGGCGTAATGGCTATGCTCACGAATACCGCCTTCTTTTTACCATTCCTAGGATTCATTATGGTCGTAGAGTCATTGTCGGTAATCATCCAGCTAAGCTCTAAGAAGATTTTAAAAAAGAAAGTCTTCAAATCTACTCCGATCCATCATCATTTTGAAGCTATCAGCTGGCCAGAATCACAAATTGTCATGAGATTCTGGATAATCTCCGGCGTCATGGCCGCACTCGGCATGATATTATTTTTCATTGACAGAAGTTTTTAAAATCAATGCGATAACCTTATCAGTTCTTTTGCCAATTACTAGGTCGCTCAATATGAGCGGCCTTTTTTATTTTATCGCCTTTAAAAAAAGCTTGTGATATAATAAACATCATATATTTAATTTTTCTGATTCTAAATTATAAATTCTAACTTCCTCCAAAAACATGCTCGATATTCTCATAAAAAACGGGACAATAATTGACGGGACCGGAAAAAAATCATTCCAAGGTGATATTGGCATAGAAAATGGGGTGATTACGGAAATAGGCAACATTAAAAATGCTTCAGCATCAAAAATCATCGATGCCAACAATCTCATCGTCTGTCCTGGTTTCATTGATATCCTGAATCGTTCTGATGCTTTCGGAATGCTATTTGAAAATCCATCACAAGAAAGCCTTCTGAGACAGGGCGTCACGACCATAATTGGAGGCAATTGCGGAGCATCACTGGCGCCAATCATATCTCTTGATGCAATCAATGCCATCCAAAAATGGGCGGACATCAAGAATGTCGCACTTAATTGGTCAACCATGGCTGAATTCTTGTCAGAACTTTCCAAGAAAAAATTTGCGATAAATTATGGCACGCTTGTCGGCCATACGACATTGCGTCGCGGATTATTGAAACAGGATATCAGGCAATTACAGGCGAAAGAAATGGAACAGATGCAATATGCCATATCAGAGTCGATTCGTGACGGAGCACTCGGCTTATCAGCCGGACTAGTCTATGCACATACAAAAATAGCCACGACTGAAGAATTGATAGAAGCATCAAAAGCAGCTTCTAAAAATGGTGGGTACCTATCTCTGCACATCAGGAATGAAGGAGAAAATATCATTTCATCGATCAATGAAGCTATCCGTATAAGCCAAGAGGCGCAAATACCCGTCGAGATCGCTCACTTCAAGATTATTGGCAAAAAAAATTGGCCACTATTGGAAAAGGTGTTATTGATGATTGAGATGGCAAATCGCAATAGTCCATTGGTCACATTCGATGTTTTTCCTTACACCTTTTCAGCCAGCGTTCTTTACACGATATTGCCAGATTGGGTCACCAGAGAAGGCAAGGAAAAAATGCTTGAATTTCTAAGGGATAAGGAATACAAGAAAAGAGTCGTAGAAGAGATGCAAAAAAATTCAATGGTTGATTGCGATGAAATAATAATCGCAATGTCGGCTGGCGACAAGAATCTGGTCGGTCATAATCTGAAATTCATAGCACAGAATCAGGGCTTGAGCGTCCAAGAAGCAATCTTAAATATCATTCTAGAAAGCAGGGGGAGGATGATCGGCTTCATACCCGATATCGGCGAAGAGAACATCAAGAGCAAGATATTAAATGACTTTTCAATTATTTCAAGCAATGGAGTCGGATACAACCTAAGTCACGCAAATGGCATGGAGCTTGCCCATCCGAGATGTTTTGGCGCATTCCCGAGAGCTATCAAAAAATACGCTATCGACGAAAAAATAATTTCTCTCGAAAAAATAATCTCTAAAATGACATTGAAGCCGGCGCAAAAAATAGGATTAAAAAACCGTGGCGAAATAAAAGTGAAAAATTTTGCCGATATCGTAATATTCAACAAAGAACAACTGACGGACAACGCAACACTCCAACTCCCATATCAATTCCCGAGCGGGATAGATCATGTAATCGTAAACGGAATCATCGCTGTCGAGAACGGACAGTACAACGATTCACTCAGCGGTAAAATAATAAAAAAGCATACTGACGCCTAAAAATTAAGCTTGTTAGCTAAATTGAATTCACGCATATTAGAAATCATAACCTTCATATTGGTAATTGTCGGGCTAGTAATACTTGCTAGCAGCGCCGTCGTGCTCTCATATAAAACATATGGAGACAATTATTACTATCTCAAACATCAGATCGCCCCTGGCTTGCTAGCCGGACTTTTATTGTTTTTTATCACCAGAAAGATTTCCCACCAAAAATTAAAAGTCATAGCACTGCCACTCCTTTTGATTAATATCGCATTGCTCATATTAGTATTTTTTGATCCGTTCGGCATCAGTCATGGTGGCGCAAGAAGATGGTTGGAAATCGGCGGATATTCATTTCAGCCATCAGAGTTCTTGAAATTAACACTGGTCATATATCTAGCATCATGGATCGAAAGACGACAAGATTCTATAAGGAACTTTATTGGAGGATTTCTGCCGTTCCTATTGATCAGCGGTGTTATCGGAATACTTTTGATAAAACAACCCGATGTCGGAACATTGGGGGTTATCTTATTCACTGCGCTTTTTGTTTTTCTGGTCGGCGGTTCAAAAATAAGCCATTTTTTCATAACCATCCTGGCTGGCGTAGCGGCCGTCCTCATCCTGATAAAGATAGAGCCCTATAGATTCAACAGGCTTTTGACATTCCTAAATCCCGAGCATGATCCTCTCGGTATCGGCTATCAGGTAAATCAAGCGATCATCGCCATAGGGTCTGGAGGTCTTTTCGGTGTAGGTATCGGAGAAAGTCGGCAAAAATATAATTATCTTCCTGAGCCGGTCGGTGATTCGATTTTTGCTGTAGCATCAGAAGAGACGGGATTGATAGGCGCATCAGTTATAATAGTTTTGTTCTTGATATTTGCCTATTTTGGTTATAGAATTTCAAAGAACGCTTCGACGGAGTTTGGCAAATTGCTTGGCTTCGGATTGACTACTTGGATATTCGTCCAAGCATTGATAAATATAACCGCAATATCAGGAATGATACCTTTAACCGGAGTGCCATTACCGTTCATCAGCTTTGGAGGAACATCGCTGATGGTAGCGCTAACAAGCGTAGGAATCATATCTAATATCGGAAAGCAAAACTAATAAATAACTTGCGACAAATAATTTACAACGATAGAGAAAAATAAAATTCGTTGTCAGTTGTTCAGTTGTCAGTTGTCAGTTGAAAATGCGCATAGCTTTAACAGGCGGAGGAACTGGCGGACATTTATTCCCACTCATTGCCATCGCCAGAGAATTAAAAAATATATCGCTTGAACGCGGCATCTATGATACGGAGATCGTATTTTTCGGACCCAAAACTACCGACGAATCTTTGTATCTATCATTATCAGAAGAAGGTATAAAATTCGAACCGATAATGTCTGGCAAGCTACGCAGATATTTCTCCCTCCAGAATCCCATCGATATCATCAAGTTATTCATCGGATTATTCCAGGCACAATGGAAGCTTTTCAGATTCATGCCTGACGTCATATTTTCAAAAGGCGGATATGGAAGTTTGCCGATAGTAATAGTCGGCTGGATATTTGGCATGCCCATCATAATCCACGAGTCGGATTCCATACCTGGACTCGTAAATAAGATATCTGGCAGATTCGCGAAAAGAATCGCAATCGCATTTCCATCAGCTTCTAAATATTTCGATGGTTCAAAAGTTGCGATAGTTGGCAATCCAACAAGAGAAGATTTGCGTACGGGATCGCAAGACGAAGCAAAGAAAATTTTTAATCTGAAGAGTGACAAGCCACTGATCCTGATAATGGGCGGAAGCCAAGGCGCTCAAGCAATCAACGACCTGATAATGACGATAATAGATGACTTGCTCTTGAGGTTTGAGATTATCCTTGTCTGCGGAGAGAGAAATTATCAAAATTTGCATAACGAAGCCAAGGCCAGACTCAACCAGCAACAATGGGAATACTTCCACCTGTATCCATTCTTGAAATCAGAAATAAAACATGCGTTCACATCAGCTAACCTGATAATATCCAGAGCTGGCGCAGGAAGCATCTTTGAAATAGCCTATCTTGGCAAGCCGAGTATAATCATCCCTTTGCCAAACTCAGCCCAAGACCATCAACTTGAAAACGCCTATGAGTATAGCCGATATGGAGCAGCCATAGTCATTGAGCAGCAGAATTTGACCCCGCACTTATTTTTAGATAATATTGCTCGCATTATCAGTGATGAGCAGTTATCCAAGCAAATGTCAGAAAATGCGTTGAAATTCGCATCCCCGAATGCAGCAAGAAAAATAGCTGAGGAAGTATTTTATTTTGCTGAATTATAAACACGGTATTAATTTATGACTTCCAAATTCATAAAACCAGGAGTGCGCACAAGAATAGCCCCGAGTCCGACGGGCTTTTTACATATCGGCACTTCTCGCACTGCGCTTTTCAATTATCTTTTTGTCAAAAAATACCAAGGCCAATTCGTGCTTCGCATCGAAGATACTGATCTTGAGAGATCGGATATTAAATTCGAAAAAGACATCATCGAGGGCTTGAAGTGGCTTGGTTTGCAATGGGATGAAGGTCCGGAAGTCGGCGGAGATTTCTCTCCATATCGCCAGAGCGAAAGGACCTACACATATGCGAAATATATCCAGCGACTCATCGACGAGGAAAAAGCTTATCATTGTTTTTGCAGTCAAGAAGAATTAGATGCGCAACGGTCAAATATGATGACTGCCGGCATGGCTCCGATATATTCAGGTAAATGTCGCAACCTATCAAAACAGGAAGTGACCGAAAGATTGTCCGCCGAAAACAAACATATCATCCGCTTCAAGATGCCAAGCAAAAAAATATCTTTTACAGATTTAGTAAAAGGGAAACTAGAGTTTGATACTGCCCTCATCGGTGATATCGCGATTGCCAAAAGCGTCAGCATCCCTCTGTATAATTTTGCTGTCGTAGTCGATGATTTCGAGATGAAGATAACTCACGTCATCAGGGGAGAGGATCATATTTCAAACACACCAAAACAGATTGCGCTATTTGAAGCATTGGATTTCTCGATTCCAGAATTCGCTCATCTGCCCCTCATTTTGGGCAGCGACAGGAGCAAGATGTCCAAAAGAGATGGGGCAACTTCGATTATCGAATACAAAGAGACGGGATTCTTACCGGAAGCCCTAATAAACTTCATTGCATTGCTTGGCTGGAATCCGGGAGATAGTCGTGAAATATTTTCACTCGAAGAATTAGTAAGTGAATTCTCAGTAGAACGTATCCAAAAATCAGGAGCAATCTTCAATATCCAAAAACTAGAATCCATCAACAGCTACTATATTAAAAATAAACCAATTGAAGAATTGACAAAACTTTGCGAGCCCTATTTTGAAAAAGCTGGATTAAAGATAGGTTTTGAAAAACTGAAAAAAATAGTAAAACTAGAGCAAGAAAGGATTAAAAGATTGAGCGAAATCCTAGAAGTCTCAAAATTATTTTTTGAGGAGACCGACTACGCACCAGAAATCTTGGTCTGGAAAAAATCCGACAAAGCAACAGCCATCAAGGCATTGCAAATCGTCTTAGCTGAATTCGAAAAAATAAATGATGCTGATTTTTCTATGGACAGATTAAAGCCAATTTTAGATTCCATAATAACTAAGTTTGGCGGGGCAGGGGAGGTGTTTTGGCCTTTCCGCGTCGCCCTCTCCGGACAGCAATCATCTCCGCCGCCGCTTGAAATCGCTGAGATATTAGGGAAAAATGAATCTTTAACAAGAATACAGGTTGCAATCAATAAATTAATATAACTTCTATCTAATCTAAAAAAACGCATTATATTATATGTGGTTTTTTCGCTCTTTTATTTTACTAAATATTATGCTATATAAAAAGCAAGTATTTTAATTGGTTCGTTAACAATTCAAACAATAACGGAGAAAGCCATGAAGAATCGTTGTATTGAATACGAACATGGTAGCAAAGACAAGATTCACCAAATCGCTCTGACTGGCGGACCGTGCTCAGGCAAAACCACGGCGCTAAATTTTCTTTCTGAGAAATTAAGAGACAGGGGATTCAGGGTTTTCAATGTTCCGGAAGTGGCAACCATGACCATCAGCGGAGGAGTGCCGGATATTTCAAATATAGCGAAAAATAATCCTGGGCTATATTTGAAAATCGAGGAATGCATGTTTCAAATGCAGCTTGCGCTGGAAAATAAATTTCATATCTTAGCGTCTCAATTCCCAAATGAACCGCGTGTCATAATCTGTGATCGCGGACTAAAAGATTTCGAAGCTTACATTGGAGAGAAAAATTTTTCCGCGCTTCTTGAAGACGTTAACTGCAATATCAGCCATATTTACGGAAGATATGACGGCATAGTAGATCTTGTGACCGCAGCTAACGGCGCCGAAGAATACTACACACTTGAAAATAATAAGGCGCGCCAAGAAACAACGCTGGAAGAAGCCAGAAAAAATTGCAAAGCCGTACAAGACGCCTGGGTGGGTCATCCGCATTTATGGATAATAGACAATTCAACTAATTTTGAATTAAAATTGAAACGCGTTTTGAGAGCTATCTGCAGAACACTCGGGATACCGGCACCAATAGAAATCGAAAGGCGTTTTTTGATAAAAGATTTGCCAAATTTTCAAAGCGCAGTATTTGATAATATAAAAATACAAAAGATTTCCATAGAACAAATGTATCTGAAATCGCAAGATGAGAATGAGGAGTTAAGAATCAGAAGAAGAAGCCAATGGGATTCTAGTAATTACTACTACACCACAAAAGACAGACGCGGTCAGTGGCCAATCGAAAAAGAAACATCTATCAGTGCAAGAGATTATCTGGCGCTTCAAAACTACTTAAAAGATCCGCAAAAAGACGTCATACGCAAAAATCGCTACTGCTTTGTTTACAAAAATCAATACTTCGAATTGGATTATTTTCTCGCACCAGACAGACACCGTGGTAAAATCATCCTGGAAATAGAACTGACGGAAGAAAATGACAAAGTAGAGATACCACCATTCCTTGATGTTACCAGGGAAATAACCGGCGACAAAAGCTACTCCAATTATGCGCTTGCAAGCGCATAATCAAACAAAATTCAAACCCCTGACAAAAAAAGTCAGGGGGTTTTTACGTCTTCTGGGATGTATATGACTAAAACCTGAAGATAATCTATAATTAAAGAGTAAACATAATTCATCTACGGGCATATCGATGATAAATAATAAGGTAAAACTAACAATCGTCATTCTCCTTATATCGGCTTTGTTTGTGCCGGCTCTTTTTACTGATGCCTCATTGATAGATGACCTAAAAAAACGGATAGCTGATAGGGAACAAGAATTAAAACAACTCGAACAAAAATCAAAAGAATACAAATCGAACATTTCTAGCTCACAAAAACAACAAAAAACGCTCAAGCAAAACATCCAAGACCTAACAGATGAATTGAATTACCTGGGCAATCAGATATTGATTACAGAAACAAAGATAGACCAAACAGATTTATTGATTAAAAAATTAAAATTGGAAATATCCAAACAAGAAGAATCCATAGAAGCTACAAAGATATATATCGCTTCCACCATCCAAACAATCAATCAATTCGATGAAACATCAACACTTGAATTGTTATTGAGAAATAGGAATTTTTCCGATTTTCTCTCGCAAACAGATTACATCGAATCGCTCGAAGAAGAAATCCAAAAAGATCTTGATTCAATACAACTCTTGAAGTCAAAACTAGAATCGAGGCATCAAGAACAAGAACAGAAAGAAGGTGAATTGGAAGATTTAAAGGGAGATTTATCGTCGCAAAAATCCATCACTAATGGCCAAAAGAATAAAAAGGAGACCCTGCTGACACAGACCAAAAATCAAGAAAAAAAATATTCTACATTGCTAAGCGAAACACAGAAAAAAAGACAAGAAACCCAAAAAGAAATATACGAACTTGAAGAAAAATTAAAATACGCCATTGATCAATCAATGATTCCATCAGCCAGAAAGGGCCTATTGGATTGGCCGGCGAACGGCAGACTGACCCAGAAATGGGGCTCGACATCAGAAACGGGCTTTATCAATGATTATTATAAATTCCACAATGGCATAGATATTGCCGCTCCAATTGGCACGCCGATTTACTCCGCCAAAGAGGGAATTGTCGTGGCGATAGGGAATAATGATAAATATGCCTATGGCAAATGGATAGCTATCGACCATGAGAACGGGTTGACGACACTATATGGCCACTTATCACTCCAATCAGTATCCAAGGGCACCAAGATTAAAAAGGGTCAGAAAATAGGCTATATGGGCTCTACGGGCTTTTCTACCGGGTCACATTTGCATTTCACTGTTTATGCCACTAATACGTTCCAAACTACGCAACGTTGGTATGGTCTTTTGCCGCTAGGCGGTTCCATAAACCCATTTGACTATCTAGACAACCGCTAAAAAAGATTGCGCTAATTCTTAATTTTGGTGGTATAATATAAGCATCAATAAACATTAACTCTTTATAAACAAAAATGAACTCAGAAAGTGGCTTCATAAAAATTATTATAATAATCGTACTGATAATTGTCATCATAAGCCTATTGGGCATCAGCCTCAAAGAGATTTTTGGTAAATTGTATTCTAACCCGCAAATTACGGAGAATTTTATTTTTGTTAAAAATTGGATAGTAGATGTATATTCTACATATTTATCTGGTCCAGTAGGACATTTATTCGGCTACCTCAAGGATTACGTATTCCAAATATTCCCTGAATCCAAACCATTAATACCACCAACCAGCCAATAAAAATATTATAAAGGCAAAAAAGGAGGCTTTTATGGATACCAAAGACACCCTAGAAGTCTTCTTTAGAAGATGTGTGTCTTGCAGTAGGATATTCGGTTGTAAATACAGGCCAGACAAAGACCATACTGCGGACCTAGTAACCAATGATTGCAATACCTGCTGTGAATGCTTTGCTAAAGATAAGAGGGTTAGGAAAATCCTAGCAGAACATACCACGGGAATATGTAATGATTGCTTGGAGAAAACAAGGGATCGGAGAAAAAAAAGAAAGCAAAGTTAAATCAATTCGAGAAACACAAAAAACCCGCTAAAATTAGCGGGTTTTATTATGATTAATATTTGTGCATCGTAGCGCTTCCTACCCCGCTCAACGTCGCATAATATGCATTGTGCGACGTGGTCAATTCTAAAACAAAAGGCTCATAGGTATCACCCTATCAGCCCTTTTTAATTCTTCTTAAGAAACATTTTTGTCTTCCTGTCTGTATCCTCGATCGAATCATTAATCTCTTTTTTTAACGACTCTATCTTTTTCTCTATCCCATCAAAGTTCCTTTCGATGCTCAGCCTTTT
>CAYHBU010000023.1:0-10131 GCA_964354925.1 uncultured Candidatus Saccharibacteria bacterium
CCAAACAGTGAAACGAAAACCTTAACCTTGCCTCTTTGGCTATCGATTTCGGATACTTTAGCGTCCATATCCTTGAATGGACCATCGCTGATCTTGACTGCATCGCCGATACTGAGATCAATCTTATACTTAGGCTCCTCAACGCCCATCCTCTTCTGCAATTCTCTGATTTCTTCTTCGGAAAGCGGGGTCGGAGTCGTGCCTGATCCTACAAATCCCGTGACACGAGGAGTGTTCCTGACCACATACCAAGAATCATCGGTCACTATCATCTCTACCAGCACATAACCTGGGTAAATCTTCTCTTCAACGATATGTCTCTTGCCACCTTTGATTTTTATTTTCTTTTCTTTCGGCACGAGAACATTGAATATCTTGTCCTGCATATCCATAGATTCGATACGTTGCTTCAAATTTCGAGCAACTGCATCCTCATAACCGGAGTATGTGTGAACCGCGTACCAATTTTTACCGATTTGTAATTGCTGTTTTGCCACTTGTCACAAACATTTAACATTTAACATTTAACATTTAACGGATCTACCACCCATTAATTGTTAACCGTAAATTATTAATCGTTATTTTAAAATATATGTATTCAATATATGAGCGAGACCGAAATCCAATCCTCCGAAAAATGCAGCGAGAGCAATACTAACGCCGATTACGGCAATGGAATACTTAATAGTTTCTTGTTTTGTAGGCCAAGCGACCTTCTTTAGCTCGCCCATTACCTCCGATATGAAATTTTTGGTTTTTGAAATCATAGCCATAAGATTATTGCAATTTTAAAAGCCCCTCAGGGCTTTTTTATTTATGTCTAGATAATACGCCCAAACCAGTGGATTGTCAACCCATATCTAATAAAAAAGTCCGACTTGGTAGTCGGACTTTTTTATTATAAATCCAGCCTTAATTTTATCTCATCTTTCTTTTTGTCCAGTTATACCAGCTCAAAAGCACAGGACTTGCAACGAATATCGAAGAGTAGGTGCCCGCAGCAATGCCAATCAAAAGCACTAAAGCAAAATTCTTTATAGTATCGCCTCCAAAAAAATAAATGGCGAGTAGCACTAACAACACCGTCATAGAAGTATTAAGCGATCTGACAAATGTCTGGTTCAAGCTTTTATTGATAATTTCTTCAAATTCTATCCTTGAAAATTTAGCGAGATTTTCCCTGATCCTATCAAAAACGATAATCGTATCATGCACAGAATAACCCAACACAGTCAATATTGCAGCAATAAATGCTACATCGATTTCAGTGTTATAAAATTTGCCGAGTGCGGCAAACACGCCAAGAGGGACGATAACATCGTGAAATAGCGCAATCAATGTAGCGATGCCGTATTTCCAAGAAACCATCGGGGAAGATACTTTTCTGAAAGCGATTGCGATGTAAGTCACAATAATAGCCAAGACCAGAGATATCGCCCAGATGGATTTTCTCTTCATCTCGCTACCGATAGTCGGACCGATCGAGGCAAAGCTTTTTTCAGCAAGAGATTCTTTATCTTCGCCTTTTAGCTTGCTCAATATCTCCTGATGCTTGTCTTCGCCGACATCTTTAAAGCGTAAAATCGCTCCTTTATCACCTGATGGTTGCACGTGCACATCATCTACGCCAACAGACTTGAAATTTTCCTTGATTATATCGGAAGACGGCCTCTCACTCCTATATTCAATTTCCATCAAACTTCCACCAGTGAAATCAATGCCGAGCTTAAGTCCCCATGAGAAAAGAGCGAACACGCTGGCAGCGATCATAATACCGGACAAGGAGTAATAAACTTTTCTATATTTTGTGATATTAATCATATTTTTTATTTATACCAAATCCAATTAAATTTCTCGGCCCAAGTTCCGATAAATCCTTTCAAGAATATCCTGGTGATGAAAATCGCAGAAAACATCGAAACGATCACACCGATTGCAAGCGTCAAAGCAAATCCTCTGACGACAGAAGTAGTGAAGAGATAGAGCACGAAACACGTAAGCAATGTAGTAAAGTTGGAGTCTCTAATAGAAGGCCAAGCGCGCTTGAAACCCTCGTCTACCGCCTGAGAAAATGTCTTGCCATTCCTGAATTCCTCGCGCATACGGGCGAAAATCAAAATATTCGCGTCCACCGCCATACCAATAGACAAGATAAATCCGGCAATACCAGCCAATGTTAGTGTGGCGCCGAATATCTTGAATACTGCAAGTACGAGTACTGTGTAAATGCCAAGCGCGAGCACAGCCAATAGTCCTGGAATGCGATACCATAAGACCATAAACACCGCGACAGCCAAAAACGCATAAAGACCGGCTATCAAGCTCTTGTTGAGCGCGACCATACCGAGAGAAGATTCTACGCTTTGCTGAGAAACCAATTTAATTGGCACTGGCAACGCGCCGGAATTCAAACGCTGGACCATCTGCTTTGCTTCGTCAACGGTAAATTGTCCGGTAATCACAGCTTTACCACCACCGATTTTTTCATTTACGCGCGGAGCACTAATCGGAGAATTGTCGAGATAAATAGCAATCTGATTGCCGATATTTTGCGCAGTCAAATCTTCAAAAAGTTTTGCGCCCTCATCGTTGAACTCGATTTCAACTATCGGCTTTCTGCTGTTGGGATCAAATGAAAGATTGGCTCTTTTCAAATACTTGCCATTGAGCTGAGTCGGCAAAGTGTATGGATCTTGTGTTAAGGCGCTAAAGTCTCCTTGTTGTTGCTTTTCTAATATCTGGGTGGTTTCTTCCTGGCTTCTCATTGTCCTGAATTCCAAATAAGGGGTTTCGCCGATCATCTTGATAGCATCAGAAATATTCTTGACACCTGCGAGCTCAACGATCAGACGATATTGTCCGGTCGTGGTTTTGTTGACCTGCACTACCGGCTCTCCGATACCATAAAGGTTAACTCTTCTTTCGATAACATCACGAAGGCCATCCATCGCTCCAGCCTTATATTGTTCTTCAATATTCCCCAAATCAGCATCATAAAGAAGATGGGTTCCGCCCTGAAGATCTAAGCCAAGCTTGAATGGCACGTCCCAAAAATGAGGAATCTGGAATCTGGAATTTAAAACTTGCAGTTTAGGGTTTTGATTTATATAGTCCACGCCTTGATTCCAATATTTTGGATAGTCCAAAGATCCTGCAAGCAATGCCAAAACAATGATCAAAAACACGGCAGAACTGACCCTGGATTTCTTAAAAGAAAAAACATTGCCAATCATTTTGAATGGAAATGAAATAATCCAAAAAATTAATGTCACTGCTTTCTTGACTAGCCAAATTGGTGGAGATAAAAACGTTTTGAGGAAATTGTTCATATTATTTATTAAATTCTAATACATTTTTCAATGTGAATTATTGTATAGAATTACCAAGCCAAAAGCAATAGTTTTTAATTATTTACAACTATTGACATTTTAAAGATATCTGCTATACTATATATTATAGTTCCTTAATCAGTCCGAACGCGGATAATCCCTAGCCCAACGGACGGGCAATTTCCTACAAGACAATGGGGATATCTGCAAAAAAGGAGGGCCAGATGAGAGACGGACCGAATCAATCGAAGACAAATATTAGGCGGCAGCAAAACGACTCCCCCAGACCAGGGTCAAGGCCGACTCACTTTGAGAAGACGATCATAATCGGCAGGAACGGCGCCAGTGCCTGACGGCACGCCATGACCGCCCACTGACGGGCAACGACCAAAACCTCATATCCGTTCCCTGAACGGAAATCCAAGGAGGTATCCATGCAAAGACTCCAGTTCGGGCGAGAGTGAGCCTCGCCAACAACAAAAATCCCCCAAGCAAAAAGCTTGGGGGATTTTTTCATTATTTCTAAACTTTAGTCTACAAAAGTCTAGAAATTTCGGATTCTGAATCCCGCCATTTAGTCCTCATCTACTCCGTATTTCGTCTTATCAATGCCAAGATCATACTCGACCGTCGCATACACTTTTACCTCCGGTCTTGGATCGTTTTTAGCATTGGAAAATATCGTCACACTTCGAGATATTTGCTCATATGATTCAAAATGATAATTCGGATCGAAAGCAACGCTCAAAATCGCTAACTCTCCCGCCCTCAAAATACTTTTACTTATTTTGGCGGTAGTGCAACTGCATGATGTCACGACTTTATCAATGACCACATCTTCCGTCCCGTTATTGATGACTTCAAAAGATCTCTTGGCAATCGGACCGCTTTGCTTGATGTCGCCAAAGTCATATTCTTTGACCGGCAAAAAGATATGCGGACCGTTGACTAATTTTTCTTCATACCCAGCCAACTGCCCCACGCCAATACGCAAGCTCCAGAAATAAGAGCCAGCAGCTAAAACAACCATAACTCCAGCAATGCTCCATAGGATAAGTTTTTTGTAGTTCATAATTCAATATTTACAAAACTTTTCGAAGGCTGATATTTTTGAAGCCATACGAAACGCGACGACGCGATCCAGCGTAAATTTTTAGTAGACCTGCCTGCCGGCAGGCAGGAAATTATACGTATTTACAAAAATGTCTGCCAAATAAAAAGTTTTGTGAATTATTTTATTTTACCACATTAGCCGTAAAAGACACTCCTAATGGCTCTTTTGCTACATCGGTCTTCACATAGACCACTCTTTGAATCGGTCCTATAGCATCAGGTCCATGAGCCATTGGATCAAATTCTATAGTCAGCTCGACTTCTTGCCCTGCGGGGACCGCAATTTCAGCAGAAGTATCACTGCCGTGACCCGACATACCAAAAGGACCAAAGACTTTGCCATCAGTCATTTTCACTTGGGCGGTCGTACACATACAAGACGTGAACACCTTGCTTATCCGCAACGAATCTGGCCCCTCATTTTTTAATCGATAACTATGCCTTACTTTTCCGCCAGTTATTTGGATTGTGCCAAAATCATATTCGTAATGATCAGCGACTAATTTCGCATTAACAACGCCTGCTTTTTCATCATCCGTCACCCTAGAAGGAATTATCTTATTAAAAGGTATGAAATAAGCGATTCCCACTATGATGGCGACCCATGCCAATATGATTCCGATTGATTTCAAATTTATTTTTTGTTCCATTGTTTGGGTAGAATTTAGAATATTGAATTTTCATCTCTATATTCTATAGTTCTGTTAATTATTGTGTTCCGCCAAGCGTACGGGACCACACACTAATACCATTTAGCTTATCTCCGACTTTTATTTTTGCAACTTCTTCATCCAGCGCAATATCGATTACTGAGACATCTCCGCTCACGATATTGGTTATGTAAGCATATCTGCCATCTTTCGCTACCACCACGCCATGTGGTCCGTCGCCAACTTTTATCGCTTTCACCACCTCCATCTTCATAAGGTCAATTTTGTAAACCGTATCTCCTGTTGGCTGATCGAAGTAAAATCCCTGATCAACGACATAAACGAATCTTGAATCCGGAGACGGATAGACTTGAACTGGACCCTTTGCATTTTGGGGCAAAGCCACATAACTCAATTTTTCATTTTGGATATCATAGACTGCCAACTTTTTCGTATCGTAAACAGAAGCGACAGCATATTTACCATCTGGAGTGACTCCGGTTTGCACCGCGGCTCCGTCAAGCGGAACATACTTAGCGGTAAAATTATCTACATCTAGAATGCCAATACTTCGCCCTTTAATCATAGCGATATAGGCCGTTTTACCATCAGGAGAAATCCTTAAACCATGCGGCTCACTAGCCAGTGGCGCCACAACAGTCCTTTCGATCTCAAATGTCCTAGCATTGATCTTGTAAAACTCTCCTTCTGTTTGCGAGTCCACAATGGCGTAAGAATTATCTGGAGTCAAAACGACATGCGCCAAATGCAGATCGCTACCCATCGGAATCCGCTTCACGATTATGTCTGTCTTTGGGTCAATAATAATCACCTGATCCTGATCACCATCAACTACATCTGTATGCCCATAACCTTCGCTGGCCCTAGCTACGGGCACGATGCGCAATGAATGCTCTTTACTCATAGCCATGGCATTGCCAGTCACCCATACACTTTGGCCATCAGGGGCCACTTGGACGTTATGAGCCATATAGGACACACCCCCATCTGAGAGGTTGATTTTTTTGATCACTTCTCTTTTGTCCGCATCAATTACAGCCACCACCCCTTCATCCTCTACGGCAACGTAAATCTTATCGCTTAGCCACTCTTTGGCATTAATATTTTGCCCGGTATTTGCGGATAAATCTGTTTTCTGATAGCCACTCACCAATAAAATGCTCCACGCTGCAATCAGCGTAAAAATCATCGAAATAAACAGGTATTTTTTCTTGTTCATAATCTTTTAAATTATTTTAGTTATTAAATATAAAACTAAAACACCTAAAAGACCTTTGTATTGAGTATGCCTGTTTTAATGCCCTGAAATATATTATTCTCCAACCTGATTAAGGGGCTTTGGAATCGATTAAATTTAATAAGTATATCGTAATTTTCGTTCTCAACGGAAGTATTGCGCTTTAAAAAAAATGTAGTCAAAAAAAGCGCGAGCAATACAGCGACCATTGCCTGCCAAAATCCTGCATTTAGAATAGATGCCGACATATTTGAAAAATCAGAGATATGGAACAGGACATTATTCATGTGACCAGCCATGCTCTGGCAACCGGACATATCACCCATCATGATTGGACACGAAACCACCCCAGTATAATGGGCACCCAAAAAACTGGGCCAGAAAGAAAATAGCGTAATAATAGCCAGGGCAATTATAAGTGCGACAAGATTAGTCTTCATATTCCACAATATACAATAAAATGACTATATTATCAAACAAAAACTCCGACATTGTGTCGGAGCTAGATATCTGCCCTTATCTCTATAATATCACGTTCATTGAAATTCAAATCCTTCTTCGAATCTTGTTGATCATCATCACCTGCCGATTCAAATAAGATGATTATAACATCGACCATATCATTTAGGATGTTTTTGCTTTGTATTTTTGCCCACTCTGGAGCATCACCGGCACCCACATTCAACTCTTTCATCGTCAGAAATAGTGCTCTTTTATTTTGTTCGTCATATGAATACAGCACCATATCAGACTCCTTGCCCTTGGAATCTTTAACAATATCGCAATCTTCTAGTTCCCAAAATTCTAGATTTTCCACAGCAACGATACGCGATTGCACTATATAGACATTGTGCTTTTTAGAATCATCGCTACTATAGCCAATATCTGGAGTCTCGGCCGGACGTTCATTACCTTCACTCTTTTCTGTTCCATATTCAGGATAAAATCCGACAAAAAAGAGAACGAATAAAGCCATCATCCACAACTTCCATCTCTTGATCGGGTTTCCCATAACTCACCTCCCATCTTGAATGTGGGAAATTGTAAAAAAGCTATTGTGGTAATTATCCTACAAAAAACTAATTATCGCAATCAACCGACAATCAATAAAAGTCCTATCTGCACAGAGCGCGTCTATCATATCTTCCCTAGTTTCTTGGCCAAATCCTCTGTGCGCTGCAGCAAATCTCCAATCTGTTCAATACCCTTTCCCCAGAATTCTTTTTGAGAAATATCTATGCCGAGATCTTTAAAAATATTTTTAGGCGAATCAGACATTCCGGCAGCCAAAAATACCTTAACCTCATCCACGAATCCATTATCAGCTTTTGTGGACTCCTGCAATGATTTCGATATCAAGAGTCCGCTAGCATAAGAATACACATAAAAGAAATTCCTGATATGACTCCAGTAAACCCACCAATTTTCAGAGCCTGGAGACATCTCGATCGCTTCACCCATATAGCTGGCCATATGTTTTTGGAATATATTTCCAATATCCTCTTTTGATAAATAACCTTTTTGACGAAATTCTTGATGTAATTCTTTTTCAAAATTATAACAAGCAACTTGCCTAAATATGGTGGAGATATCATCATTGAGACGCGACATCATTATAGCTAAACGCAACTCATCATCCGCCTCTTTCAAGATTTCTTCCAATACGAAATCCTCCATAAATGTACTGGCCACTTCAGCTGTCGAAAGCGGAGAGCCGAAATTCAAAGCATTTTGTTTCTGGCGGGTCAGCTCATTATTTATTCCATGCCCAAGCTCATGCGCAAAAGTCAGGACATCGCGTAATTTTCCGGTGTGGTTGAGTAAAATATAAACAGGTTGAGAAATAAGATTATGCGCACAAAAAGCGCCATCGCTTTTCCCCTTCCTCGGATAAACATCAATATGTCCGCCATCCAAAAACATCTTCAATATATCCGCAAATTCTCCATCGAGATTTTTAAATACTTCGGAAACCAAATTGGTAGCATCCTCAAAAGAATATTCTTTTTCTGCATCTCCATACGGCACATTGCGTTCATGATATTTGAGTTTGGGCACGCTCATTAATCGGGCTTTTAATCCGTAGTATCTTTGCGCAATATCAAAGTTTTGTGTCACAGATTCCAATAGGACATCTACCACCTCGCTATCGATATCATCGCTCAAATGACGAGAAAAATCTGGACGAGAAAATCCGCGCAATCCGTCATTAATCTTTTTATCCAAAAGGATAGAATTCATCTCCGCCTCCGCCACCTCAGCGTGCTTTTGCAAAATATCGTTGAAGGCATCTCCGGCTGAATCCCTGCAAGCCTTGTTTTGGCTATTCATTAGGCTGGAAATCTCTGAGAAATTCTTGACATCTTTCCTGCCATCCTCCAAGATGACCCCTCGCTCTTCTTTTGACAAGAATCCCGATACCATCTTCATCCAATTGTATTGAGCTGGCTGATGTTTCAGGTTTAATATCTTCTCTTCCGCTTCGGAAAGCTGGTATTTTGCGTTCTTAAAAAGCATTCCCAAAAAATGCCGATATTTTTCCAATCCCTCGTATCCCAAAAACTCTTTTTGTTTTTGTCCGGGCACCTTTGCTAATTGCAATTCAAAAAACAAAATATCGTTCTGAAGATTCTTCCCGAACTCTATTATTTTATTGAATTTTGCCTTGATGACAGGATCGTTTTCATCCTGGCTGGTGCGAAGCCAGAAATAATAACCCTCATCTCCATCTGAACCCCAAAATCTTTGCCATTTTTCATATTCATCAAGTGCCTCCTCTAGAATAGCTGGGCTCTCCAAATAATCAGATCTGTCTCTCCATTTGTTTATAAATCTATAACCCTCCCCCTCTACCACCTTTCTCTTGTCTGCTATTTTAGGGTCTTCGTCGCCTTCAAAAAGTGGCGTCAGATCCCACTGGGTCTGTTTTATTTTTATTTTATTTTTTTCCATACTCATTGATTATTTTGCCTATTTTATATTTTTAATAATTTAAATTATATTATCAATCAGTGATAAACAAAGAATGAAAAATAATAAAAATAATTACGCACAAACCTAAAAGGATAGATAGGGAAACAGCGACAGAGCTATCTTGATATTTCTTTTTAGCAATTATTCCGATAACAAAGGCAATAATACTCGCGGGGAATGCAATGGCCACAGTCACATCCCACCAATGATCATCAAAATTTAACACTTTAAAAACCTTAACAAGGGCAACCGATACGATAATCGCAATCAGGAAAAAAACATGTAATCCAACCGACCGTTTACCAAGTTTAGTTTTCGAATTATATTGCTTACTCATATTCAAAAACCAGTTTCAGATTAAATTTTCCATATTCATACTTCTACGCCCCGTGGCATTTTTTGAATTTAATTCCTGAACCGCACCAACAATGATCATTGCGGCCGATATTGAGATTTTTTTGAGCTGATTGCATAATCGAAGTATTTTCCTGGCTCTGCTTTTCAATGGCATTAGTCGGTCTGACGCTCAATGCCGTATTCGGGGATGGCTCAAACACGACCCTGAAAACAGAATGCACGATGTGATTCTGGATGGAACTTAAAAGCTGCTTGTATAATTTATGTCCTTCATTTTTATACTCAACCAAAGGATCATGGTGGCCATAAGCGCGTAACTTAACCGAGTCACGGAGATGCTCCATGTTGTCGAGATGACTGATCCAAAACATATCAATCGTACGCAGCATTATCATTTTTTCCGCTTGTTTCATTAGGTCCTTGGAATATTTCTCCTCTTTACCGTAATAAA
>CAYHBU010000024.1:0-9894 GCA_964354925.1 uncultured Candidatus Saccharibacteria bacterium
TTTTTTTCAAGCAGAAGCCGTCATACGAGATTGGTCAGTGACTGGAGTTCAGACGGGTGCTCTTCCGATCTGATTGGCTTTTGAGAGTCTTGCATAGTCACGGCGCTTGGATTGGAGTGATTGTAATTTTGCTTGCCAGTGTCAAATACATTTTAGGAGAAGCAAGAAAAAAGACCTATATGATAGGTCTTGGTTTGATTAGCGCTGGCATAGTGATGGGTTTTGTATTGTATTCTTTGTATGCGACTTACAATTGGGATTTTATCGAGACATCGCTGGTCAGGATTCATACCCATCTGATTTTTTATGGCGTGTTCTTGTTGCTCTCGACGGCACTTTTGACAATCATCAAGGCTAGTGAGAGATCAATGAAGGCAGTTGCTGTTTTGTATGGAGTAGCTTTGCTGGGCGTGACTGCCGGTCAGGCATTGTTTGTATTCAAAGGCATCTCCCCGATGATAGCGATGGCGATGGAGAGCGCGGTATTTATCGCCCATATCTTAGTCATTTATCAGCTTATCAAGTTTTTAAAGAAAAAATTATCAACCGAAGAAAGGGTGTTTGGGATTTTCTGGACAGTATCGTTTTGCATGATGTTTGCCTTGACGCTCGTAGGCGTATCAATGGTAGTGGGTCAGATTATTCCGACCCAATATTTATCCGAGCACGGACTTTATTGGTATAAGCTCAACAAAGCGGTAGAGGATATGCACTTGAGTCCTATTAGCTGGTATACTTCAGCAGTTGCTATGAGTTTTGGTATTTGGGCGCTGAGAACTCCGATTACTTTTCAAGTATTTACTCTGACATTGTTGGCATTGGCGCCATTTTTGAATCTTATCGGTCGGACAGCCAAGGTGCTGTCTACTATCTTGCCTGATGCTGGAGCGCAGATCTTTGGCAACGGCGCAAAATTCGGTATTGCTGTCTTGTGGCTGGGCGGTCAGCCATTGAAGGTTTTTACGGTGACTTTCGTACTTATCTATGTGATTTGGTGGATTAGAAAAAATCGCCAAGTGGAAAATAAAGCTTAATAGCCTAATAGCTTAATAGTATTTTACTTTTCAGCTTTTCAGCTTTTCAGCTTTTCAGCTTTTTGTCTTCTTATTTAAAAAAACAATTCATCATCGGGCTGGTTTATTTGATTGTTTTCTCTGCAATTGGCAGTGGTATTTTCTTTTTGTTCATTTATTCTCCACCAAGTTGTACTGACGGGATATTGAATCAAGCCGAAGAAGATGTTGATTGTGGCGGACCATGCCAATCATGTATGGAGGAGCTCTTCAGTCCCAAGGTGACCTGGGTAAAGGCGTTCCACGTAGATGACGGACTGTATGATTTGGCAGCTTATGTGGAAAATGGGAATCTGAATTATGGCACAGGAGCTTTGCCGTATGTTTTCAAGGTGTATGACGAGAGCAATGATTTGATTTTGGAAAAGCGTGGCAAAAGCTATATTATGCCACGTGAAAAAAAATACATAGTCGAGATAGTGAGCTTTGATAAGGTTCCTAAAAAAGTCGAATTGGAATTTGACGAGGCAGAATGGCGGAGATTTAAGAAGGACGGAGATTCTGCCACGATAGAAGATTTGAATTTGCCAGTATTCAATGCGCGTCTTGATTTGACCCAGAAAGATAGTTATTCTGCTCGTGTCGACGGGACTGTTTATAATCAGACCAAGTTTGATTTGGCCACAATCGACATCAATGTAGCGGTCTATGATTTGAAGGGGAATCCGATAGCGGTGAATAAGACCCAGAAAAATACAGTCAGGTCCCAGGAGGGGAGATTTTTCGAAGTAGTTTGGCCAGCTTTGAGTATTTCTAATGATAAGGATGCAAGAATCGATGTCCAGGCATATACCAATATATTTTCCGATTCTAACTTTATTAAAAACTTTTTTGAATAAACTAAAGACTAAAGGCTGAAGACCGAAGACAAAAAAGATGAGTTGTCTTGAGTTTTAAGTCTTTAGTCTTAAGTCTTGAGTATTGATACGGGATCATTTGAAAAATTTTGATTGGTGGTTATTGCTGGGAGTCGCCTTTTTGGTTTCTCTCAGTATTCTGATGTTTTTTGGAGGAATGGGCCAGGGCGATAGCAGTGTTCTTTTAGAAAAACAGCTTTTATTCTTGGGTGTCGGGACTATCTTGATGTTTGGCGTTTCTTTGTTTGATTACCGTCGTTTCAAGGCATACTCAGCTCTGTCCGTGTTGCTTTATATCGTGGCCATTGTTTCGTTGGTTGCTGTTCTGATGATCGGTTTTGAGATTAGGGGTGCGGTCAGTTGGTTCAAGATAGGCCAATTCTCTTTGGAGCCGGTAGAATTCGTAAAGATTGCCATGGTCGTCTTGTTCGCTAAATTTTTCACCATCAGGCATGCCGAAATTTTCCGTCCGGCTCACTTGATTCTGTCGGCCATATATCTCGCGATACCCGTAGGACTCGTGTTGTTGCAGCCTGATTTCGGATCGGCTATGTTGCTCACGGCTCTGTGGGCAGGGACGATGATAGTCGCAGGTATCAAAAAGAAGCATTTGGCGATATTATTTTTTATTGGAATAGTGCTTTTTGCCGGAATGTGGTTTGGGGCATTCAAAGACTATCAGAAAGCGAGGGTGTCATCTTTTTTGAATCCACTCAGTGATCCTTATGGTTCCGGATACAACATTATCCAATCAAGAATTGCGATAGGGGCAGGAGGAGTTTTCGGCGCCGGATTGGGTCAGGGTACGCAGACTAGACTTGGATTTCTGCCGGAAGCCCACACAGATTTCATATTTGCTGCCATCGCGGAAGAATTCGGATTCCTGGGAGTGATTTTTATTTTTGGAGGATATGCCTTTATCACTTGGCGGATCTTGAGTATTGCCAGGATTAGTGGCAATAATTTTGCAAAACTATTTTGTTACGGATTTTTAATATTGATATTTTCCCAATTTGTGATAAATGTAGGTATGAATATGGGTCTGATGCCAGTGACAGGTATCACTCTGCCATTTTTGAGCTATGGAGGATCTAGTCTGATAAGTCTGTTTTTAGGCATAGGAATAATCCAAAGCATCAAAGTCAGGAGTTTTAAGGTAATCGGGGAGGAGATATAAGGATTGAAATTTCTAATATCTGATTCCGGATTATTTTATTGATGATTCAAGATTTGGACATCAGGAGATTTGTTTGGAAGTCGGTAATTCGAAATTAGATATTCAAAAAGATGATCAAGCTATCATTTAGGGCTAAAAAAAAGGAATATGAGCTGGATTTGCAAAAAGGACATGATGTATTGATGGCCCTTGACAAATTCCTAAAAAAGAATAAACTTGATGATACTTATTTTGAAAAAGTCAAGGTGGACTGTCCTGGACAAGAAGATTCAGTTTCTTGCAGGATTGTCAAATTAGTTCTTTCAGTTTTGTCTGACAAAAACAAAAATTAACCTTAAGGTTAATCGGTCGCTATTTTCATCTACTATTCTTCGGCCAAAGAGTAGTGGATAGGATAGATGGCTAAAATTTTGAATAAAATATTAATTTTTTAATTTCTCAAAAATAAAAAATCCCTTTTAACGCCAAGGGATTTGTTTGTTTTTTGTGTAAATTAAGACGCGCTCCCAGTAAACTCAAATCGTTTGATAAAAAAAGCGATTCGCGTTTACATATAGCGGAATAAAATATAAACATGCCAAAGCCACAGAAAGTTTTTTCACTCCTTCCAGCTGATGTTGTTTCTCCGCCGAATCTGATAGAGGCTCAGATCAACTCATATAAATTATTTTGGAAAAGAGATTTGCGCGATCTCTTTGACGAATTCTCCCCGGTACTGGATTATACTGGAGAAGACCTCGCTTTGACGCTTAGCGACTATTACCTTGATGAATCAAAAGTTGATGAGGATAGAGCAAAGGAAAATGGCCTTTCTTATGAAGCTCCGCTCCGTTGCAAAATAAAACTCCAAAACAAAAAGACTAAAGAAGTCAAAGAACAAGAAGTTTATCTTGGCGATTTTCCTTTGATGACAGACAGAGGTACATTCATAGTTAATGGCGTTGAACGTGTAATCGTTTCCCAGCTCATCAGATCTCCGGGCGTTTATTTCTCCTCAAGCATCACTAGGGGCAGGAAATATTTTGGCGCAAAATTAATACCTAGTCGTGGCGCTTGGCTCGAATTTGAAACCGATTCAGATGGCGTTATTAGCGTACGTATAGATAAAAAGAGGAAGTTCCCTGTCACGATGTTGCTCAGGGCTCTTGGCCTTGCAAGAAATGAAGACATCTTGAGAGAATTCAAAGATGTTGATACTGATAATGAAATCAAGCACATAGAAGAGACAATTAAGAAAGATACTATAAAAGACCAAGCACAGAGTTTTGTAGAAATTTACAAAAGGATAAGGCCTGGCGATTTGGCTACTGTTGAAAATGCCAAGCAATTGATCGAGGATATGTTTTTCAATTTTGAAAGATATGACCTTTCAAAAGTCGGACGCTACAAACTCTATATGCGTCTTGATGGTATGTCTTCCAGCGAATCTGCTGCAAGAGAAATCTCCAAAGAAGATAGGATTTTGTCTTTGGATGATTTGGTTAAAATACTCAAAGAGCTCATCAGATTGAATAATGATCCTGATGCGATTGGCGATGATATTGATAGTTTGGGCAATAGAAGAGTCCGTTTTGTCGGCGAGCTTTTGCAACAGAAATTGAGAATCGGCCTCACTAGGATGGAAAGGATTATCAAGGATAGGATGAGTACTCTGGACATCAATACGATTGCTCCAGCTCAACTCATCAATGCCAGACCTCTTATGGCTGCCGTCAAAGAATTCTTCACATCTTCTCAACTTGCGCAATTTATGGATCAGGTGAATCCGTTGGCTGAACTTGAACACAAGAGACGTTTGTCTGCCCTTGGACCCGGTGGTTTGACTCGTGAAAGAGCGGGCTTTGAGGTCCGTGACGTGCATCCCTCTCACTACGGCAGGATTTGTCCTATCGAAACTCCAGAAGGTCCAAATATCGGTCTCGTGGGCCACTTGGCTACTTATGCTCGTATCAACGAATATGGTTTTATCGAAACCCCTTATAGGAAGGTAAAGAAGGGCAAAGCTACTATCGATGAAATCATCTATTTGACCGCTTCAGAAGAAGCTCAATTCAACATTGCTCATGGTGCAGTGATACTTGATAAAGGTGTCAATTTGCCAGAGCGGGTTGAGGCGAGGCTCAAGGTTCAACCTGGTATTTGTAATAAGGTTGAAGTTGATTTTATGGATGTTTCTCCGAAACAAGCCGTGTCTGTTGCGACTTCATTGATTCCGTTTTTGGAGCATGATGATGCTACACGCGCGCTCATGGGTTCAAACATGCAACGCCAAGCCGTGTCCTGTATTAATCCGCAAGCTCCTTTGGTGGGTACTGGTATTGAAGGCCAAGCCGCCAAGGACTCTGGCGAGGTAGTCGTAGCTCTGGAAGAAGGGGAAGTTGTTGCGGTGGACGCAGATAGGATCATTGTCCAAGACAAAAAGGGAAATGAAAAGACTTATCGTTTGCATACTTTTACCAGATCAAATGCTTTCACGAACATCTATCACCAGCCTTTAGTTAAAAAAGGACAGAAGATAAAAAAGGGCGATGTTTTGGCTGATGGTTCTGCAACTCAAAATGGCCAATTAGCTTTAGGTCAAAATCTCTTGGTGGCATTCTTGTCATTTTCCGGTTACAACTATGAAGACGCTATTATCTTGTCTGAGAGATTGGTGCAAGATGATAAATTTTCTTCTATCCACATCGAAGATTACCCGATTGATATCCGCGACACCAAGCTTGGTCCTGAAGTGACTACTCCTGACATTCCGAATGTCAGTGAAGAAAAATTAAAGAATTTAGACGAAGAGGGTATTATCCGTATCGGCGCAGAAGTCGGATCTGATGATATTTTGGTTGGTAAGATTTCTCCAAAAGGTGAGGCTGATTTGACTCCGGAAGAAAGATTGCTCCGCGCTATTTTCGGTGAGAAAGCTCGCGACGTGAAAGACACTTCATTGAGATTGCCTCATGGTAAAAGAGGTCGCGTTGTCGGCATCAAGGTTTTCTCCAGAGACAAGGGTGACAGATTACCAGCTGGCGTTATCAAGAATATCAAGATAGAAATCGCTGAACTTCGCAAAGTGCAAGCCGGTGATAAATTGGCTGGTAGGCACGGAAACAAAGGTATTATTTCTATAATCTTGCCGGTTGAGGATATGCCTCGCTTGGAAGACGGTACTCCGGTTGATATTGTGTTGAATCCTCTCGGTGTTCCTAGCCGTATGAACATCGGTCAGATTCTTGAAACTCACTTGGGTTGGGCCGCTCATAAATTGGGCTATCAAGCCATCACTCCATCGCTTGCAGGTGCTACGGAAGAACATATCAGAGAAGAATTGAAAAAAGCTGGCATTCCGGAAAATGGCAAGGTGACTTTGTATGATGGCAGGACTGGCGATAAATTCGATCAGGCATCGACCGTCGGTATGATCTACATGATGAAACTTAACCACTTGGTTGAAGATAAGGTGCATATGAGGTCCATTGGTCCATACTCATTGATTACCCAGCAGCCACTTGGCGGTAAGGCGCAATTTGGCGGTCAGAGATTCGGTGAAATGGAGGTATGGGCGCTCGAAGGTCATGGCGCTGCTCATACTTTACAGGAAATGCTCACTATTAAATCCGATGATGTGCTTGGCAGGACTTCAGCTTATGATTCCATTATTAGAGGCGAGCCTATTAAGAGTCCGAACGTTCCGGCATCGCTCCATGTTTTGATTAACGAATTAAAATCCCTCTGCTTAAATGTAGAGCTCAAAGGTCTCAGAGAACAAAAAGAAGAAGAGGTGACCAACAATTAACAATTAACATTTCACAATTAACTGTTAAGTGTTAACGGTTAATTGCTCATTACTATGCGCGTAACAGATTTCGATTCAATCAAGCTCAAGCTCGCTTCTCCTGAAGATATTTTGAATTGGTCTCATGGAGAGGTGACTAAGCCAGAAACTATAAACTACAGGACTCAACGCCCTGAAAAAGACGGTTTGTTCTGTGAGAAAATATTCGGTCCTTCCAAGGACTGGGAATGTTATTGCGGTAAATATCGCAGGATCAGATACAAAGGTATTACTTGCGACAAGTGCGGTGTGGAGGTCACTCGCTCTATCGTCAGACGCGAAAGGATGGGTCATATCAAATTAGCTGTCCCGGTAGCTCATATTTGGTTCTTGAGAAGCGTTCCTTCAAGGATGGGCGCAGTTTTGGATTTGCCACTTGGTCAACTCGAGAAGGTTATTTATTTCGCTTCTTATGTCATCACTAGCGTCAATGACAATGCTAAAAAGCAAATTCTTGAAGAATTAGACAGAGAATTCAAGTCTAAGTATGAGGGAGAAAAAGAAAAAGACAGGAAAGAAAAAATCAAAGAAGCTCGCGACAGGGCTCTCGATGAAATCAACAGCATCAAGAAACATAAAATCGTTTCCGAAATCGAATATCACAATCTCAGCATGAAATATGCCGAGGCTTTTGAAGCCAGTACTGGATCAGAGGCGATCAAAAAACTTTTTGAAGGCCTTGATTTGAACGTGCTCTACAAACAGCTTTTGGTTGATGCGGAAAAAACTCAGAGCGCTGCCAAGAAAAATATCTTGAAGAGATTGAAATTGATCCACGGCATGATGAAAGCCAGCGTCAGACCTGAATGGATGTTTATAGAGGTGTTGCCAGTATTGCCTCCTGATTTGAGGCCGATGGTGCCACTTGATGGCGGACGTTACGCCTCTTCTGATTTGAACGATCTTTATAGACGTGTTATTAACAGAAATAATCGTTTGAAAAAATTGCTTGAGCTTAATGCTCCTGAAGTCATTTGCAGGAACGAAAAGAGAATGCTCCAAGAAGCGGTTGATGCTTTGATTGACAATTCTGCTCGCCGTGGACAAGGCGTGATGGCTTCGACTGGCCAAAAGAGAAAATTGAAATCTTTGGCAGATATGTTGAAGGGCAAGCAAGGAAGATTTAGGCAGAATTTGCTCGGTAAACGTGTTGATTATTCCGGCCGTTCTGTAATTGTGGTTGGTCCGGAACTCAAACTTGATGAATGCGGTTTGCCTAAGAAAATGGCGCTGGAACTCTTCAAGCCATTTGTTATAAATAAAATTATTGAAAGCGGACTTGCTCACAATATCCGTGGAGCGAATCGTTTGATTGCGGAAGGTCCAGATGAAGTTTGGGCATTCCTCGAAGAGGTTATTAAAGACAAGACCGTGTTGCTCAATCGCGCTCCGACCTTGCATAGGCTCGGCGTGCAGGCATTCAGGCCTCATTTGATCGAGGGTAGCGCTATCCGTTTGCATCCTTTGACTTGTCGCGCATTTAACGCTGACTTTGACGGTGACCAAATGGCTGTGCATGTACCATTGACCGTAGAAGCTCAACACGAAGCAAAGACTATTATGCTTTCTTCGAACAATCTCTTGAAACCTGCAACCGGTGAACCGATTACTGATCCTGATAAGGACGTGGTATTGGGTTGTTTCTGGATGACCAAAATCAAGGAGGGCGCGAAAGGCGAAGATAGGGTTTTTGGATCAAAGAACGAAGCCGTACTCGCGCATCAAAGCGGACTCATTGAAATCAACGCAAGGATCAAAGTTTTGAAGCACAAAGAAGATAGGAAGGAAGGCGAAGACAAATTCATCGAAACTACAGTCGGTAGGATCATCTTTAATTCAGCCATCCCAAATGATTTTGGATTCATAAATAAAGAGATGACCAAAAAGACATTAAAAGCATTGATTGCTGATTTGATTGAGACTCATAGCTTTGAAAGGATGAGGCCAGTGCTCGATAGAGTAAAGTCATTGGGTTATGATTATGCTACGAAGTCCGGTATCTCTTGGGGTTTTGCTGATTTGATTGTGCCAAAAGAAAAAGAAGAGATGATTAATGTGGCAAGAAAAGAAGTCGAAGAAGTGCACGATCAATATCAGAATGGATTTTTGACTGACGATGAGCGCTATGACAGGGTTATCGAGATTTGGCTTAGGACCAAGAATGACATCATCAAGAAAGTTCCTGAAGCTCTCGATAAGAATGGATCCGTTTATTCTATTATTTCTTCCGGAGCCAGAGGCAGTTGGGCTCAGGCAACTCAGATGGCTGGTATGAGAGGTTTGATGGCTAATCCGACAGGCAAGACTATCGAACTCCCGGTTATCTCTAATTTCAAAGAAGGCCTTACTGTGTTGGAGTATTTCATCTCTACTCACGGCGCCAGAAAGGGTAGTGCTGATACTGCGCTTCGTACTGCTTCCGCCGGTTACCTGACTAGGCGTTTGGTGGACGTATCTCAAGACGTTGTCATCCGCGAAGAAGATTGTAAGACCAAAGAAGGTATCACGACTTACAAATCAGACGCGAAAGAAATCAACCAGTCATTCGTAGCAAAAGTTTTTGGACGCGTGGCTGCTGTTGATATCAAGGACGGAAAAACTGTTTACGCAAAAGCAGGCGAAATTATCACCAAACAGATGGCTCAAAAAATCGACGAAGCTGGCATAATGGAAATCGAATTAAGGTCCCCGATTACTTGCCAAAGTTTGGTCGGTATTTGTAAGAAATGTTATGGATTTGATTTGGGCTACAATAAAGAAGTTAAATTCGGCGCAGCTGTTGGCATTGTGGCAGCGCAGGCTATCGGTGAGCCTGGTACTCAGCTGACCATGAGAACTTTCCATACTGGAGGTGTGGCAGGCGGTGGCGATATCACTCAAGGTTTGCCTCGCGTGCAAGAGCTTTTTGAGGTGAGGTCTCCAAAGGGTAAGGCTGCAATCTCTGAGGTTTCTGGAAAAGTG
>CAYHBU010000025.1:0-9771 GCA_964354925.1 uncultured Candidatus Saccharibacteria bacterium
GAACTGACCGCCTCCGCTTCGCTCCGGCGGAACGCTCGGGCGCGGCGGAAGGGGGTGTGGGGGGAATTCCGCCGCACCCGAGCGGTTAGGAATTTTTCAGGAAATGGTTTTGAGCCGTACGGTAAAGATACACATCTAAAAAGAAAAGCAATTAGATATTTGCGCGGATTGTGGTTGGGTTGGCTTGCGAGAAAATGAAAAATCAGAAAAATTAGAATAAAGAATCGATTTTGCTATCTATCAAATAAATTGCCCGAATGATGACTGTGGCAAAAGAATCAGGGTTGTTCTCAGGAACAATCATTATACGATGTGATAAAACAATCTTTTTAAAAAATCTGTCTGATTAATATTATCCGGAGAGATTATCTGCATTAAAGAGATAAAAACTGCCATATGTGTGTACGCATTATCGTCGGGTATTGACATCTTGCAATATTTATGCTATATATTAATTATGTTTTTTAATAACTACATAAACCAAGACAAGGGAGGTTGCGAATGTTGCGAACGACGAAAAATATTTACGAAATCTTAGGATCTGGCCTTGAATTTATCACCAACGAAGAAGACTTTACAAGAGCCATGAAAAAAGTCACTGATGACGCTTTTGCAACTATCTTTCAGGCTCAAAATGATGGCCAGCTAAAGTGGAGGCGCTCGGGAATAACCATGAAAGATTTAGTCACTGATGTGACGGTGAAAAACGGTCGCGACGAAGACGTGAGAATCCCAGTAGTTTTTTTCACAAACGTATCAAGCGAAGGATTCGATGGCGGATATTTAATGCTGGAAGACAAGTATAGTGGGCTTTGCAGAAATACTGCTGACCAGAGAGTCCGCAACCTATACCAACAGCTAACCGGAAAAACATGGCCGTATGCACACATGTGACACTTACCGCCAAATCCAATTGGATTTGGCGGTTTTTTTATACAATTTATATATTTTTATATTTGCCACAAAATTCATTTAATTATAAATTGGGTATTGCCAAATTAATTCAAAGGAGTATTATAAAAACATGGGAGCGCGAGTTTTGCCAAAAACTCAAGCTAAATCAGTTCTTTCCATAATTTGATAATAGTTCTTTTAACGGGATCATGGGATCCCGTTTTATTTTGTCCAAAGAGGTGATTGTACGGCAGATAATCAAGGCATTGATGTTGTGGCTTGTTATGCAAATTAATGATTGAAATTAGTCTCAATGATATTATGAGCTATATTCCGAGAACATTTTTGAAACTCCGCTTAGATGAGCGGAGTTTTTTTATTTGTTCTTAGAGTTTTTTATATATGGTAAAATATAGTCAATTATTTAATATTGACCGTTGAACAATATGCAGTGGCACAGTTTGTCTATCGAAAAAATTAAAGAAGATTTGGTTGTTGATATCGCTACCGGCATTAAAGTCAGCGATGTTTTATCGAGAAGAGAAAAGTATGGAGCGAATGAGCTTGCCCGGGAAGAGAAGTTCAAGGCATTAAAGATTTTTATAAGTCAGTTTAAAAATTCTCTCATTTATGTCCTTGTAGGGGCGCTAATCATAACCGTTTTCCTTGGAGATTACATTGATGCTGTAGTTGTCGCCCTTGCAATATTGGTGAATGCAGTCCTTGGATTTTTTCAGGAGAAGAAAGCGTCCAATGTGCTTCAATTGCTTCGCAAGACGGCGACCCCGACAGCCATTGTCTTGAGAGATGGCATGCCTCATCAAATCAACGCGACAGAAATTGTCGTGGGCGATATCGTATTGCTTAAAGAAGGGGGTCGCGTCCCTGCGGACATCAGGATAATAAGATCGGATAATTTGAAAATAAATGAAGCTCCTTTGACTGGTGAGTCTTGGCCTATCGATAAAAAGACTGGAATATTACCACCGGCCACACCGGTATTCGATTGCAATAACATGGCTTTTCTTGGAACGTCTATTGTCGGTGGCAGTGGCAAGGGAATCGTTGTTTCTGTCGGATCAAATACGGAGCTGGGAAAAATATCTCTGCAAATCACGGAGATAAAAGAGGAATTGACACCACTTCAAGAAAAGATAAAAAAATTCAGTTTATTACTATCTTTGTTTATTGTGGCATTGGTTTTTATTATATTTTTTATAGGCTTATTTTTGGGGCAAGATTTTCTTGAAATATTTTTGACTTCCGTGGCAGTAGCAGTGGCTGCTATCCCAGAGGGCTTGCCTGTTGGAGTGAGCGTTGCTCTCGCCATCGGAATGCAAAAAATATTAAAGAAGAAGGGCCTTGTCAGAAGATTGAATTCTGTTGAGACATTGGGCAGTGCTACGATTATTTGCACCGATAAAACAGGCACCCTTACGGAGGGACAGCTCCAGGTGAGCGCCATATTGACCGCAAATTCATTTCTTGAGAGAGATGGAAAGCATTTCAAAAAATTGGATCTTGAATCGGAGGAAAGCCATGTTAAGGTGCTTAAAATAGGAGCTTTAATTAGTGATGTTGTCATTGAGCGTATCGGGGTAGCTGATCTTGGCAAGTATGTTTTTCATGGTGATCCGCTCGAGCAGGCCGTAGTTTCGGCGGCGTTACATGCCGGATTGGACAAAGGCGAACTTGAAAAGATACAGCCCAAAATCCATCAGCTCCCATTCGATCCTATTCGTAAATATAGCGCCAGCATCCATCAGCTGTGGGATAAAAAGGTGATGTATGTCATGGGGGCTCCGGAAAATATCTTGTCTTTGAGTTCTGCTGTCGACCTGGATGGGCATAGTGATCAAATGGACGAAAAATGGAAAAAAATCCTTGAGGACAAGTTGGATGATTTTACAAAACGAGGATTAAGAATGGTGTCTGTGGCTTATAAATTTTTAGATGATGATTTATCGGTTATTGATTGGGATGCTTTGGCTCAAGATATGGTTTTTATCGGCTTTGTCGGTTTTTCTGACCCATTAAGGCTGGATGTGAGAGAATCTTTAGAGTCGGCGAAAAAAGCCGGTTTGAGACCGATTATTATAACAGGAGACCATAAAAATACGGCAATGGTAATTGCCAGGGAGGCGGGGTTTATCTTTGACGAAAAAAACATTCTAGAGGGAAAAGATTTAGATGTCATGTCGGATGAAGAGTTGGAAAAAATGGTAGACAAGATTTCAATTTATGCGCGCACTGTCCCGGCTCATAAATTACGCATCATTAAGGCTTGGCAAGCGAAGGGGGAGACGGTAGCTATGACCGGTGACGGGGTAAATGATGCCCCCGCCCTAAAAGCTGCAAACATAGGCATAGCATTGGGCTCTGGCACTGAGGTGGCCAAGCAAGCATCAGATTTGGTTTTACTTGATGATAGTTTTAGCGTCATTGTTTCTGCGATCAGGCAGGGACGCATTATCTTTGATAATATAAAAAAAATAATCGTTTTCATACTGAAAGACGCTTTTTCTGAGGTTAATTTGATCGTGTTGAGTCTGGTTTTCCAATTGCCACTGCCTATTTTGCCGGCCCAGATATTATGGGTAAATTTATTCCAGGATTCTTTGCCGTCTTTTGCCTTTGCTATGGAACCAGGCGAAGAAGATGTGATGAATGAAAGACCCCCGAAAAATAACACTTCATTGATGGATAAGGAAATGAAAATTTTGATATTTATCTATGGCATTTCAGCTGATTTGTTCCTCTTTGCTTTGTTCGTTATTTTCAATAATATTGATGGTGATAATATCGCCCACACCAGGACTTTGGTTTTTATGCTTCTCGCGCTTGAGTCGTTGGCTGGAATATTCAGTTTGAAGAGTCTAAGGAAAAGCATTTTTAAAATAAATATTTTCTCCAATCTTTATTTATTAGCAGCCTTTTTCATAGGTATTTTAATGATGATCGCGGCTGTTAATGTCGAGCCACTCCAGAGGATGCTGAGGACTACACCATTGACTTGGACTGACTGGGCGATTGTTGTGGCATTTGCCATTTTTAATGTTATATTTATTGAAGTTATAAAGTTGTTTTTCAGGAACAATAAGAAGAATTAGTGATTGGTGTGCTGGCTACTGGTGTTTTACCCAAAAAGGTTAAGAGCCCCGGCTACTAGCCACTGAATAGATGATTAAATGATAAAAATATTGCAAACAAGCGATGTCCACTTGGGCGCCAAATTTGAAAGCTTGGGCGATAGGGGTGCTGTGCATCGCAGGCAAATAGAGAGGGTGTTTGAGAAAACGGTTGATTTAGCGATCAGTCGGAAGGCTGATTTGTTGTTGATCGCGGGTGATCTATTTGACAGCGATAATCCACCTCAGGCAATCATTGATTTTGTCAGGAGGCAATTGGAGAGATTGAGGGATACTTCGGTCAATGTCGTGATAATGCCCGGCAATCACGATTTCTTGTCAGAGAGATCAGTTTATAAAAAATCATTCTGGGGAGACATCAAGAATGTTTTTGTTTTCAACGATCCGAGCGTGGAAAGGAAAGAATATCCAGGATTGGGCATAACTATCCATGCAAAAGTTTTGAATACCAAGAATTCGACAGAGAGCGCGATTTCTAGGTCATCTCCGAGCAATACTAAATATAATGTCATGATGGCGCATGGAGCCCTTATCGCTTCGGAAGGCGCAAGATCGCGATATTTTGATAGGTGGCCTATTACGCCAGACGAAATAAAAAATTCTAAGATGGATTATATAGCCATTGGCGATTTTCATGGCATGCAGGATGTATCACAGGGGGATGTATCTGCTTGGTATGCCGGATCTCCAGAATCCATTGCTTTTGACCAGAAAAATGCCGGCAATGTTTTGTTGGTAGAGATAGACTCAAATGGTGTCAAGGTTGATCATGTAAAAGTCGGAGAGCGTAAATTTGACCAGATTGATCTGGCATTGGACAATGTCGCTGATTCCCACGATTTAAAAAATGAAATCTTGAAAAATGCGGATAAGAATTTAGTCAGGAAGGTAGTTTTGGGTGGATTTGCTAAGCCAAATATTTTTGTTGATGAAGAAGCGCTGGAAAGCGAACTGGGAGAAAATTTCTTTAAATTGATAATCATTGATAATTCAGTGCCACAATTAAAAGATGTTGATTATGAAAAATATTCCACGGATTTGATTGTCGGACAATTTGTTGCTTTGGCGCGAGAAAAAGTGGAAAGGGCGGAAAGTGATGCAGAAAAAGAAATAATGCAAAAAGTTTTGCAGTTGGGATTGGCAGAGTTTGAGAAGTGAGGCCCATGTAATAAATTTAGACAATATTGGCATGTATATAAAGAGTATAAAACTTAAAAATTTTAAAAAGTTTAGTCGCGAGGAAGGATTTGAGGTGAATTTTCCTTCTGACTTGACTGTGGTGAGGGCGCCTAATGAAACCGGTAAGTCAACGATTGTTTCCGCTATTACCGCGGGATTATTTTTGAGCCCAAAATCCGTAAAATCTAAAGCATTCCAATCATGGCAATCGGATAAATTGCCCCAGATTTCCGTATTTTTTGAGGAAGAAGGTGAAATGTTTGAGCTCTCAAAGGACTTTGAAGCCAAGGAGGCTGTATTGGCAAATTTGGATACGGGGGAAAAAATAACCAATATCGAGCAAATCAATAAGAGGATTAGCGAGATTTTCGGTTTTTCCGACGAATCTATTTTTACGGGAATATTCAGCGTGGATCAAAATGCTTTCTATAAATTAGATGATCACAAGACTACTTTGCGGGAATCTTTGGAGAACCTGGTGACTGGTAGCGGTAGTCGCACCGTTTCAGAAATAATCGCTTCTTTAGAGAAGGAGTTGAGCGCCATAACGAAACAAAGCTTGAAAAATCCTGGACATCTCCAGAGGATAAAGGGCGAGCTATCGAGAATCGAAGAGGTTTTATCCGGATTTGATGCGAAGCTCTCAAGATTCAGCAATCTTGCCGGAGAGCTCGGAGAGAAATCAAAACAGCTTGAAAAAATAGAAAAAGATTTTAATGTGAAGAAGCAGGTCGTGCAATTTAGCAAGGAGATGATGGGATATAAAAAGGATCTTGATCGCGTTGATGATAATCTGGAAAAATTAGATTTGGCCAATAGGCAACTCGCTTTAATCGGAGAGAGATTGAAAGGATTCGAAGAATTTAAAAGCATCGATGTTGATAAGTTGAAAAATAAAATAATAGAATTGACGGCCAAGGTTGATTTTAAAAAATGGACGGAAGAATCTGGTTTGAGCCAATTAATAAGGTCGCATTACAAGACTTTGGTTTACTCATTTATCGGACTATTTGTTATATTCGGCGCCATATCTTTCGTCAGTTATTATTCCCTGTTTATTGCATTGATTTTTGGCATTCTGGCCGGGGTCGTCTCGTATTACCATTGGAGGATTTCCAAGACTTATTCATTGAGATTGGCTGCAAAAGATTTAGATAGTATCTTGAAAAAATTTAACGCAAGCAGTAAGGAAGAACTGTATAAAAGGATTGCTGAGGTGACCAAGCTTTTTTCAGATAAAGATAAATTAATGCACTCATTTGCGATATTGGGCGGTGAAAATGCATTCTTGAAGCAAAAAGACGAAAGGAAGAGATTGCTTCGCGTTCTTGATGCGGCGGATATCCGAGCTCAAGAATTGAATGTTGGCACCGTAGAAGATGAACAGCAATTAAAGCAACTGGTGAGGGAATTAGATGTTTTGGAAAGGAATAGGCTGGAGTTAAAGGAGACGGTTGCCAAGATACAAGGAGAGCTCAAGGGTTTGAATTTTTCGGAAGAGGATAAGGTAAGGATGGAGGAGATGAAATCAACTCTTTCCGAACAGCTGGAATACTGGGAAAAGAAATTAAAGATTCTGGAATCAACAAGAGATTTGATGGGTTTGGCGCGAGAAAAAACATTGCTTGGGCTGAAAGATAGGCTAGGGGAATACGTTTCTGGATTTTTGAGTGTAATCAGTGGAGGAAAATATAAGAAAATATTCATTGATCAGGATTTCGCATTTAAGGTTTTTAGCGATGAAAAAGGGGCTGATATCGTCCCCGAAGACAATCTGAGTCGCGGTGCGATAGACCAATTTTATTTGACCATCAGGTTTGCTTTTGCGAAGATATTGGCAAGGAATAAAAAAAGCTTTATGGTATTGGATGATCCCTTCCATAATTTTGATGAGACTAGGAAAAACAACACCAAAAAATTGCTCCAGGACCTATCTGGGGAATTCCAAGTCATTTTATTCACTCATTCTGATGAGTATGACGACTGGGGGAAGATAGTCAAAATCGAGTAGTATGGCCAGCATTGATTTTTTCAAATTTCCAGTATAAAGTAGAAATTATTAGCACATTGAAAAGGAGGTTTTCGTGGAGATAAAATTAATAGAAAGAGAGAATATTCCTTGTTGGTATGAACTGTTTTTCGGTAATAGACCTTTAAGGTTTATTTTGAGGGTTCATAATGATTTTGCCAATAATTTTAAAGTCTATCCTGATAATAGTCCTGTGATAGAGGGATACAAGAAGGACTTTGGTTTTAATGAATTTTCTGGAAGCTTGGCCGGTGACTTCGGATTTGATAAAGCTTTTAAAATAATTGGGAATAAAAAAGATTTTATTGAATTTGAGATAAAAATACCGCAAATAGCAGTTCGAACGGAAGAATCATGTTCTGATTGCGGCGGTCTTGGGAGAGATCCATTTTGTCGCGATGGAAAATGTTATCATTGCAAAGGTAGCGGAAAGAATTATATATATAATCATAAAATAATTTGCGCGATTTCAGCAAGTTTTTCGATCTTTCTCAGATTTTCCGAATTCACCGATCAAATAACGTCTGCATCTGATTTCCAACTATTGACTGTTGGAGTGTCCGTAACAAAAGAAAAAAGTTTTCATGGAGCTCCTTTATGTGGGAGGATAAGCGCGATTTTGTGTAATTGGCTGAGGGGACCGGGAAGAGATGAAAATCGCCTCAGTGTTGTAAAAGCTAATATGAAAAAAGTTTATAGCTACATTACGAACAGGCGGTCGGATAAGCATGGCTTCAGAGTATTAATTGAAGAAGATGGCCTAATTTATTTTAGTTGCCCTGGAGATTGCGCATGTCTTGGAGCGTCGCCAGGCGTAACGGGTGGAGAAGGTTATGAATTTAACAGCCATAATGTTGATAATGTGATTCAGCAGATTACGCTCCTTTCAGGAGTGGCTACATTGATCAAACTCGCAAGAGATGATATGAGAAAATAATTAAAGCCCGCCATTTAAAAAGGCGGGTTTTTTGTTGATTTATTCACCGAAAACGTTTCCAGGCTATTGGGCCATTACGAATCTCTTGACTTTTTGAGGATTTTATGTATAATATTTATCACGCTGATCGACTAAATGATTGGTAAAAGGAGGTTGAAACAAAGATTGAAGTTCATTAAAAAGGAGGGAAAAATGAGAAAGAAGAAACGAGCAACACAAAATCTCGCGCTCGTGCTTATCCCCGCGCTCCTGGCAATGTCAGGGTGCGCGTCTGATGAGACGCAGCGAGATGTGTACACGCGTTTCGAAGACTGTGTCGCCGACTGGGGCAAACCCGAACTGTGTCAGCAGATCGCGGAAACAGAAGCAAAGCAGTTTGCCCAGAATCAAGGGGTTGCCACCGGAACCGGCGTGCATCCAATGATCTTCTGGGGACCGACGTATTACCCCGGCGATCGAGCGGTAGCGTTCAACGGACAGACGTATGAGCCGAAAACGAACAGAGCGATGTCTAGACCTTTCACGATCACATCACAATCTTCATCAATAGCCAAATCATCTCCGGGAACCGCACGCACAACGTCGTTTTCACGCGGAGGCTTTGGCGGCGGAGCACGCTCCGCAGGAATAGGAGGATAACATGGACCGTGAACGCATGAACGCTCGTCCCGACTGGGAAAAGCGTTGCACGGAAGTGGGGTTCGATTTTTACAATCTCCCCTCGTCCGATGGAACACCGTATTGGACCGAGGGCGCCGCATACCACTTCGCCGCGCGCGAGATCGATGCTGTCGAAGAAGCGACAAACACGCTTCATCAGATGTGTCTTTCGCTTGTCGAAGATATCGTACGTAGCGGTGACTACCCAACGGAATACACTCTTTCCGACGCCGCAAAAGCAATGATCGAATCGTCGTGGCACGCAAAGGAACCTAGTCTCTATGGAAGATTCGACCTCGCGTACAACGGCACATCGATCAAGATGCTCGAATACAATGCCGACACCCCGACATCGCTTCTTGAAGCGTCCGTGGCACAATGGCATTGGCTTAAGGACCGCGGACTTCCTGACCAGTTCAATTCCATCCATGAGCGCCTCATCGCGCAGTGGAAAAAGATCGGGCAAAGCATCGCCGTCATGCCGCGCATACATTTTACCGGCACGGAAATGGGCGGCCGCGAAGACTGGGGTACCATCGAGTACCTCATGGATGTTGCGCTGCAAGCTGGCATTGAAGTGTCTGAAATTCCCATCGAGCAGATCGGCTGGGACGCTGAAAAACAGGCTTTCATTGATAACAATGGAAAACTGATCAACGCGTGCTTCAAATTGTATCCGTGGGAATGGCTCACATCGGACGAGTTCGGAAAGAACATTGTATCTTCCGGAATACGCCTCATCGAGCCGGCTTGGAAGATGCTTTTGTCTTCCAAAGCACTCCTGCCGATACTCTGGGAAAAGCACGAAAAGCACCCTCTTCTTCTTCCGGCGTTTTTTGACGCAGGAAACAGCAGGCCATCATGGGGAAAATGGGCTCACAAGCCAATTCTTTCCCGCGAAGGAGCAAATGTCTCAATGGTAA
>CAYHBU010000026.1:0-9635 GCA_964354925.1 uncultured Candidatus Saccharibacteria bacterium
ATTAAAAGTTGGCATGGTGGGGACACTTTAAAAAGGTTTTTATGTAAAGCTGCGGGATCGTCTAATGGTAGGACATCGCCCTTTGAAGGCGACTATCTTGGTTCGAATCCAGGTCCCGCAGCTTTGCGTAAAAACAACGAATTTGGCGGGGTGAAGTAGGACAGTAGCCTTTGAAGCTATTTATCTAGGTTCGAATCCTGGTCCCGCAGCATACCACAAAAAGCCCCTTTAATGAGGGGGCTTTTTGTGGTATGTTTATGCTGGCTGGATTCGAACCGCGGGCCGCAGCTCTCGAAGAGAGAGCGTAGGTTTCGAACTCACCAGAGTGAGAGGCTAATCCTGGTCCCGCAGTACTTCGGCAAACTCCGCTCGCTCAATATAAACTACTTTGGCAAGCTCAGTGCAAGCCAACAATAAAATAAGAGAAAATATGTCATCTGGAGAAAAGCTTGGGGGAAAATTAAGAAAACTATGCTTGAAAAAGAATATGTCGCAAGTAGACCTTGCGACTGCTTTGAATGTTGATAGAGCGTATATCAGCAATATTGAAAATGGTCGTATGAACCATACTCTTTCGACCTTGGAAAAAATCTCTAATGCACTAGGGATTTCCAGTAGTGAACTTTTGAAATAAATTTATGAAAAACATTAAAGATTTAACAAAACGAATAATGGCCTTCCGTGACGCACGGGACTGGAAACAATTTCATAATCCAAAAGATGTCGCATTGTCTCTTGTCCTTGAAGCAACTGAAGTGATGGAACATTTTCAATGGAAAAATAAGGAGGAAATGGAAAAATATATTCAGACGAATAAAGCTGATATCGGTGAAGAACTCGCAGATGTTCTGTACTGGGTTTTGCTTATGAGTAGTGATTTAAAGATTGATATACTCAATTCGCTCGAGAAAAAAATTTCAAAAAACGAAGAAAAATACCCGGTTGAGAAGGTAAAAGGAAGGCACACGAAATATAACAAGCTTTAATTATGGCTATAATTTATTCCAAAACAAAAAAAGAGTTTATCAGCGATGTATTTTCAAATTCTATAGAGAGTTTTTTTGTTAGAGAAACTGGACCTATTTTTGGTAGAAACCAAATGATAGCAATAAAAAATTCGATGAATTATATGGATCGGGTTATAAGAGATTCTGACATTCCAGATAATGCAGGTATTGCCATAGAATATAAGATACCCGCTTCTTCAAGAAGAATAGACTTTATTATCACAGGTAAGGATACGAATAAGAATCCCGTAGCTGTATTAGTTGAATTAAAGCAATGGGAAAATGCAGAAATTACAGAAATGGATGGTGTTGTTAAAACATTTGTTGGAGGATCTGTTAGAGAAGTGGAGCATCCTTCTTATCAGGTATGGAGCTACGCATCCTTTATAAAAGATTTTAATGCGAGCGTTGAAGAAAAAAATATATCTTTAGAGCCATGTGCTTATTTACATAATTATGAAAAAGACAATGTAATTGAGAACGATTTTTATAAATTTTACACAGAACAAGCCCCGGTTTTTTATAAAACGGATGCACAAAAATTACAAAATTTCATAAAACAATTTGTTAAGCATGGAGATGACAAAGAGACGCTATATTTTATTGATAATGGAAGGATTAAGCCATCAAAGGCTTTAGCTGATTGTCTCGCATCAATGTTAAAAAATAATAAGAAAGAATTTACATTGATTGATGACCAGAAACTTGTCTACGAAAAAGCATTGGAACTTGCCAGAAAATCAACAGAAATAAATAAAAATGTATTTATTGTTGAGGGTGGCCCAGGAACAGGTAAATCAGTAGTTGCTATTAATTTACTCTCCGATCTTACGAGTAAAGGGGAAAATGTAAGGTATGTGACAAAAAATGCCACACCGAGAAAGGTATTTGAGGCTAAATTAGCTGGAGTGTTCACGGCGACAAGAATAAGAAACCTTTTTGCCTCATCAGATATTTTTTATAACGCTGAAATTAATTCTTTTAATACATTAATTGTTGATGAAGCCCATAGGCTAAATAAACAGGGTGGTTTTTATGGAAATGTTGGAGAAAATCAGATAAAAGAAATAATTAATTCTTCAAAATTTAGTATTTTTTTTATTGATGAAGATCAGAGAGTAACCACTAAAGACATTGGAAGAAAAGAAGATATAAGGCAAATTGCTGAAAACCTAGGTGTAAATATACATGAAGGTAAATTGCCATCACAATTTCGCTGTAGTGGTTCAGATGGGTATTTAGAATTCCTAGATGGCACTCTTCAGATTCAAGATGAAACCGCAGTCGATTCTGTTACTGGCTTGGGTTATGAATTTATGGTTTTTGATGATCTCGATTTGCTTCATAAGGAAATAATAAAGAAAAACAGCATTGATAAGAGCTCACGGGTTGTTGCTGGATATTGTTGGAACTGGGTAAGTAAGAGAAATAAAAATCTATTTGATATTAATATTGGAAATTATTCTGCAAAATGGAATTTAAATGAACATGGTGGACTGTTTGCAATCCATAAAGATTCAGTTACTGAAGTCGGTTGTATTCACACGTGTCAAGGATTAGATTTTAATTATGTCGGTGTAATAATTGGTCCAGATTTAATTGTAAGAAACGGAAGAATTATTACAGACGGGACAAAAAGAGCTTCGACCGACAGATCTTTGTGGGGAATCACTCAAGATATAAGAAATAATAAACCAGAAGCACTATTGATAGCGGATATGATCATTAAAAATACATACCGCACCCTCATGTCGCGTGGAATGAAAGGTTGTTACATTTATTGTACTGATCTGGAAACACAGTCATATTTTAAAAATAAAATTGATATTAAAAACAAAAAATCTGGTTACGGAAATATTTCTTCTGGCGCGTCTCTTAACATTGATAAATAGTCTTTCTAGAATATGGTAACAAGAAATAATAATGGGCATAGAAAAAGACTACGTGAGAGATTCTTGCAGTCTGGATTTGAAGGTTTTTTAGATTATGAAATTATTGAGTTGCTTTTAACATTCGGCACTCCAATGAAGGATTGTAAACAAATGAGCAAGGATGCAATTAATAAATTTAAGACCCTCTCTGGTGTAATAAATGCAAATTCAGATGAACTTAAACAAATAAATGGTATTGGTGATACAAATTCAATTTATATTAAGATTATTAAAGAACTGAATAAACGACTTTCTAAGGAAGGTGTAAGTCAAAACATTTCACTTGATTCACCAGAGACTATATTTAATTTTTTAAAAGAAAAGATTGGCAGCGAAAAGAAAGAATATTTTATAATCATGTTTATCGACTCAAAAAACAAATTAATAATTGATGATGTTTCTGTGGGTATATTAAATGCAAGTTTAGTTCATCCAAGAGAAGTTTTTAAAAAAGCAATTCTGAATAACGCATCTCATGTGATTGTTGCTCACAACCATCCATCAGGAGATCCAAGTCCTTCAAATGAAGACATTGTTACGACAAAAAGGCTCATTGATGCGGGTAAAATTTTGGGGATTTCCGTTGTCGATCATTTGATTATCACAGAGAGTAAGTTTGTAAGCTTTAAAGAAATGAATTTGATATAGGAAAATTGCATCCTAGTTTTAGAATGGTACAAAATTAGGTCATATAAAAAATAACACTATGTCAAATAGGCGCGAGTATCCCCAGCGGAAATGTCCGAGGCGGATGCCGAGGATGAACCCCTTTAGTCTTGGACGATCAAAAATAGTATAATGTCTGAGATACCACCGTATTTAACTGACCACTTCTTCCTTAGAATAAGCCAGACCGAGCCCCGTTTCCGCCCATACAATTCAAAAAGAATCCCCCGCGAAAAAAATTAAGAATGAAAGGCGGAATGGGGCGAGGGCGTAGCGCTAAGGCTCTGCGAGGCGCTGATCGGTATTAGTCAGCATCCGGATTGTTTTGGAAAAAAGTTCGGATTTTGTTCAGGAGACACAGCCAAAATTCAGAATTCGTTTTTTCGCCAAAATTCGGAGCGTTATCGAGAGACTGGAGAGCGTACAAGGCGCATTATTCAAACTTTAAACATTGAATCGCTTTTTATTCCGAACTAAATCAACCTCATATGAGGTTGATTTTAAATTTTAGATTTTTAAGTCGTTATGCTAAAATCATTAGGATTGCTTGATGTGATCACAAATTACGCTAATTCCTGGATTTTGCTTCAAAAATATGATGAAGGAATACTGGAGAAAGAAAAATCAATGATAATGCATTAGTTGCTTTAGCGTTGATGATTGCCGAAAGCAATCCAAAAGAAAAAGATATTATGGTGAAGCTGGTGATAAATTTTCTGAATAGATAAGCGTATTATAAATTAATTCCTGATCGAGACAGGACAGGTTATTATGATATAATTGATGATAGCTAAAAGCAGAATTATTATCTATTTTTTATATTTATGAATTTTACTCACAGGTTTAAGACAATAAAACCAAATCTGGTCATCATTATTGGGGTTATTGTTTCCGAGGTGATTACGCTTATAGTGGTCTCTGTAATGAGCATAATATTCAACGGCAGGATTACCTATGACTATCTGGTGACTGGCGCAATCGCAGCTTTTATAGTCTCATTTATTGTTATCTTGATTATCGTGAGCCTCTTGAAAATATTAAAAGAAAGTGAGGGGCGATATCGAAAGCTTATCGAGTATTCGCCAGATGCGATCGCTGTCCATCGAGACGGAAAGATAGTTTTCATAAATCCGGCTGCGTTACGATTGATGGGCGCAAAAGATGAGAAGGAAGCCTTGGGCAAGCCGGTATTGGATTTTGTTCATCCTGATTATAGGGATATCGTTAAAAAACGTATTCAACAAGCAATGCATGGGCAGGTTGCGATGCTACTCAATGAGGAAAAATTCATTAGGTTTGATGGCAAGGAAATTTATGTAGAGGTCATGGGAGGACCGATTATTTATGAAAATAAACCAGCGATCCAAGTCATATTCCATGATATTACCTCGAGAAAACTGATGGAAGAAAAAACGAATGAGCTAAATGATCTTAAAAATAAATTTATTAGAATAGTCACACATCAGCTAAGAACTCCGCTCAATGAAATCAAGTGGAATTTAGAATTGGTCTTAGAGAAAATTTTAGGCAAGACAATAAAAGATCAAGAGCAGCTCATGAATGCCACATATGATGCGAATGAAAGAGCTATTGCCATAGTTAATGATATGATGATGGTTTTAGATATTGAACGACAACGAATTAACCTTAGAGAGTCAGAAACCTGTCTTGATGATCTTGTTGATTCTTTGATCATGGAATATAAGAAAAATATTAAAATCAAGAAATTAAAAATTATTTTTGCTAACTCTGAAAGAAAACAAAGATTGAGCATCGATCCTGTAAAGATAAGAAGCGCGATAGCGAAATTACTTGATAATGCTATCAAATATACTCATGAAGAAGGAGAGATAGTTATGAGAATCGAAGAAAAAGATGGGAAAGTCATTTTTGCTATTTCCGATAATGGCATGGGGATACCGGTGAATGAACAAGGGAATATTTTCAATAAGTTCTATCGTGCGACAAATGCTTGTTTGTTGTTCCCTGACGATTCGGGTTTGGGACTTTTCATTGCTAAAGCTGAGATTGAGGCGCATGGCGGAGAAATTTGGTTCGATTCGCAAGAAGGTGCGGGAAGCAATTTTTATTTTGAATTACCAATCAAATCGGAGTCTGAAAATATTTGAGGGAAAATCTATAATGATTCAATGCAAATATTTTATTTTCCTGTATCATTTGATATACTTAGAGAATTAATAATTAATTAAATATACAATTATGGCAAAAGGAAATAATGCCCAAAGAAAAGATAAGAAGAAGCCTAAAAAAGATAAGAAGAAAAAGTAGTAGGCTATATGAAGCATATCTTTAAAAAACATGCCCGTTCAGGGCATGTTTTTTAAAGATATCGCAGTATATGTGGCATCTCCTAATCTTTTTTCCGATTGGAAATTGTGGTATTGTGGAGCGTATATGAATAATCTAATTTTTCTCGATACCGAAACAACTGGCAATGACCTGGCAAAAGATAGACTTTGCCAAGTTTGTTACAAGAATTTAAGTGGCATATATACCGGGTTTTTCAAACCGCCTGTTTTAATGTCGGTGAAGGCGATGAGTGTCACCAATATTACCAACAAAATGTTGGTAGATAAAGAACCTTTTCAGGGGAGTGCGATGAAAAAAGATCTGGAGGCTTTGCTGACTGATGGAATACTAGTGGCGCATAATGCGCTATTCGATAAAGCTATGCTGGAGGCAGAGGGAGTCGTTGTTCCGAGGTTTATCTGCACTCTTCGCGTGGCGAGACACTTAGATTCGGACAATGCCATTGCAGAATATAATCTGCAATTTTTAAGATACTATTTCGACCTTGATATTGATGCGATTGCGCACGATGCGGAGGGTGATGTAAAAGTGCTCTATGCGGTTTTTGATAAATTATCTTCTGAAATCAAAAAAGGAGGACTTTCGGATGACGAGGCGATAGTTAAAATGATGGATATTTCAAGTAAGCCATCGGTATTTAAAAAATTCAATTTTGGTAAATATAAGGACAAATACATAGAAGAGGTGGCAAAGACAGATCGAGGATATTTGCAATGGCTTCTCAATCAAAAATTAAACGACGGCGGTGCAGATGAAGATTGGATCTATACACTGCAAACATATTTGAAGTAGCGCGTCTGATATCCCTCACGATTTGATTTAGATATTATTTTTCAAAAATAGATATGCATGAAATTTCTTCAAAATATGTTATTGATCTGATAAAAAACAATCCTGATTTGGTGATTGTGGATGTGAGGACGCAAGCAGAATTTGAGGCTGGACACATAGGGGGGAGTGTGAATATCGACGTGAGTTTGCCGAATTTTAAAGAAGAGATTGAAAAATTAAATAAAAATACGAGATATGTTGTTTATTGTCGTAGTGGCAATCGTAGCAGGTTTGCCGCTCAAATCATGGAAGTTTTAGGGTTTAGAGAAGTTTACGATTTAGGAGGTGGTATTGTTGAAAATCCGGAACTGCTGTCACTGTAAAATGTAAAAATAAAGAGCCATCCATAATTGATGGCTCTTTATTTTTTTGATGAAGCAAAAGCTCTAAGCTCTTTTATCATTCAAGAGCGACAGAAATTCTTGCAGTTCTTCGCCTTTGATTTCCCTCAACTGGTTTGACTTCAAGTGACCGAGGCGTATGTTCATGACGCGTACCCTTTTGAGGCTATCGATTGCATATTCAAGAGCTCCACACATTCTTCTGATTTGATGTTTTTTGCCTTCAGTCAAGATGATCCTGAAGGTGAAGTCGTTGATTTGAGATACTCGGCATTTTTTTGTCCTGTAGCCGTCTATGTTCACGCCTTCGCTCATGCGCCTGAGGAAGCTTGGCTTCATAGGGGTCCTGACGCTGACGATATATTCTTTTTCGTGTTCGTATTTCGGGCTTAAGAGTTTTTCAGTGATGCGTCCGTCATCTGTCAGGATTATTAAACCTTCAGAATCTTTATCCAGACGCCCAAGTGGGAAGATGGTTTTATTCTGCAAAAGATCGCGGATGCTTTCTTCGTTTGATTGTGGACTATGGGTGATGACGCCACGTGGTTTGTAGTAGGCGAAATACGAATATTTCTTATTTACTATGTTTCCCGGGATCTTGACCTTGTCGCCTTCATTTACCATATCTCCGAGCACGGCAAGTCTCCCATTGATGAATACATGCCTTTTTTTGATTAGAGCGTCTGCACTTCTGCGAGTAGCTAGATTGTGCATAGCTAAATATTTATTTATTCGTATCGGATAGACTATTGGTTCCATAAAGTTAGATTAGACTATTTTATACATTATTTTATTCAATTTGTAAAGCCAAGTGATGGTTAATTGTAATGGGGGCTTCCCATTTGTCTGAAAATGTTGTATTCTTTTGGGCACGCTCGGTAGTGTAACTTTGACTACATTTTTTAAACTAAAAATGTGAAAAATACTATCGGGCAGAGCACTGATTATTTATTAAAATTAAATTAACTTTGACAGTCAATCTTGAAAATATCTGTCAAAGTTTTGCTACAGGGCATGTCTAAAGATGAAATCATAATCAGATTTGATGAAGTGTCGTTTGAACACGGACCCAAAAAGCCTATTCTTGATGAGGTGAGTTTTTCCGTGCGTCGCGGTATGAAAGTGACTCTGATGGGACAGAATGGCGCCGGGAAAAGTACTATATTTCAATTAATCACTAAAGCCTTGGAACCGGATTCTGGCGGTGTCCATATCGCTCCTGATTTGACGATTGCCACGGCTCGACAAGTGATTCCGCGCGATCAATTGGATTTGACAGTGAGAGAATTTTTCGAGAAATGTTTTTCGAAGAAAGTGTATGATATTGATCCCAGGATCGATGAAGTGCTTGAAATAGTGAATCTAAAAGGGCACGTGAAAATGCATGACAGGATTATCAATTCATTTTCCGGCGGTCAGCAGGCGAGGCTTCTATTGGCGTCAGCCCTCATACAGGACTCTGATGTGATCCTTTTGGATGAGCCGACAAATAATCTCGACAAAGCCGGCATAGCTCATCTGACGAAATTTCTTATAGACTATGACAAGACCTGTATAGTTATTTCTCACGATGCGGATTTTTTAAATTCATTTACTCAGAGCGTGTTGTATCTGGATGTGATGACCCGTAAGATCGAACAGTATGCGGGAAATTATTTTAATGTGGTGAAACAAATATCCGCCAGGATTGAAAAAGAAAATATGAAGAATGCCCAGCTGGCAAAGAAGATCCAGGAAAATAAAGACAAGGCGAATTTTTTTGCGCACAAAGGTGGAAAAATGAGATTGCTCGCCAAAAAGATGCGCGAGGAAGCGGAAGAGCTAGAGGAAGAAAAGGTGGATGTAAGAAAAGAAGACAGGACCATCAGGCCGTTTACTATACCGTTCCAAGATAATTGGGTCGGCGAGATATTGCATATCAATTCCTTTTCCGTCCTCAAGGATCACAAGCCGGTAGAGCGCAAGGCCAACATTTCCATGAAGAAGAATCATCATCTGTTGCTCGCAGGCCCCAATGGCATCGGCAAGAGCACTTTGCTGGAGTCTTTGGCGACCGGCACGGCAAAAGGCGCAAAGATTGCCGATGGCGTCAAAGTTGGATATTATCGCCAAGATTTTTCCACTCTGAATTTTGAAGATACTGCTTTTGAATCTTTGGCATCTGTCACTGATAGAGACGACGAGGAAAGGATTCGCTCCGTGGCGTCCAGTTTTTTGATTACCGGAGATATAATCCATACAAAAATCGGTAAATTATCCGAAGGGCAAAAAGGTTTGGTGGCTTTTGCCAGACTAGTGCTCCAACAGCCGGGTCTTTTGATCTTGGACGAGCCGACTAATCATATTAATTTCCGTCATCTGCCCATCATCGCCTCGGCGCTGGATAAATATGAAGGCGCGATGATTCTTGTTTCTCACGTCCCTGAATTCGTGCACCAGATCCGAATAGATGAGATTTTGGATTTGGATAAATAGATTAACCGATTAAAAATATGGTCGCCTGTGGTGACCGTATTTTATTTTGGTTT
>CAYHBU010000027.1:0-9242 GCA_964354925.1 uncultured Candidatus Saccharibacteria bacterium
AAATAACAGAACAAGATTGGGATAAGACGATCGATATCAATTTGAAAGGGGAATTTTTCTGCGCGCAAAGAGCGGCCAAAGAAATGGCTAAAAACAAATGGGGCAGGATCATCAACATCGCATCAATCGCATCTGGACAAGTCGGCGTTGGTGTTGCTGGTGGTGCGCATTATACCGCGTCAAAAGGCGGTATCATCGGTATGACGGAAGCAATGGCAATTGAGTGGGCACCGCTTGGAATCAATGTGAACGTAATCGGTCCGGGCGCAATCGATACGCCAATGGTATCTGCCGCCCAGATACCTAAGGAACAATTTGACGCCATGATGGCGGGAATTCCTTTGAATAGAATTGGCAGGTCTGAAGAGGTCTCTAGTATGGTCATATTCTTGGCTTCGGAAGAGGCGAGCTATGTCACCGGCGCGACGTTCTTTGTCGATGGCGGTTGGTTGGCTAGCTAGTTAATAAATCTCTGATTCATATATGGTTAATTTCATATTGCATAGGAAAATAGCATCGATATTTGCTTTTGTTTTGCTGATTATCTTGTTTTGGTCCTCGACGGCCCTACAAGATATATTTTTTGATGCTGTTTTTTATATAGAGTCATATTTCCAAAATCATCAGATTTTGGGAGTTTTTGCTTTTATCGGCTTGGCGGCTGTGTCATCTATGCTTTCGCCATTCAGCAGTGTGCCGATCGTGCCGATTGCTATTATTATGTGGGGCAATTTTTGGTCGATCATATTTTTGGTGACAGGTTGGCTTATAGGTCATATAATTACATATACGGTGGGGTATTACGCAGGATATCCGATAGCCAAAAACTTTGTTCCTTTTGACAGGATCGATTATTATTCTAAAAAATTATCTAAAAAATCTGAATTCTTTTTGATTTTATTTTTCCGTTTGTCGATGCCGGCTGAAGTGCCGGGATACGTGCTTGGGATAGTGCGTTATAATTTTATAAAATATTTTTTAGTCACTCTTATCGCGGAGTTCCCTTTTGCGATCCTAACTGTCTATGGAGGAGGTGCGTTTATAAATAAAGATTTGCCAGTATTGGCTGGAGTCTTGATTATTGGGGTTGCTACCATCTCGATAATGTTTTATTTTTTTAGGAAGAAAATAAGGCAAAATAATCAAACTTTATGATCGGATATATTTTTGCATTGCTTTCGGCGTTTGCGATATCGGTGAGCGGTATTGCTGCCAAGCAGGCATTGAAAAAAGAACATAGTTTAGACTTTTCCCTTTTTGCCCACATTTTAGGTTTTTTATTTCTGGCGCCATTTGTCATCTGGGTGGATTTTGGCATCAGTAAATATCATCTGGGATTAATCTATCTGGTATCGGTATTTTCCACCTTCGGATTCTGGTTTATGATCAGGGCTTTGCGTCATATGGATATCAGTGTGGAAACACCGCTTTCTAATATTGGCATCTTGTTCACCGTTTTTTTCGGATATATATTCTTGGGGGAGAGGTTGGGAGTGTGGCATTTGGTTGGCGTAGTTTTTATTGTAGCCGGTGCTTATCTGCTCGAGGTCAATCATTCGACATCACCTGGGGCAAGCCGTAGCAAAATCGATATCTGGTATCCGTTGAAAGAATTCAGGAACTCCCGTTATATCCATTTTTTATTTGCCGGATTGGTGTTGTATTCTTTGAGTTCTGTAGTCGATAGGGTCGTTCTCAAGGAAGTCAGCGTGATCACATATCTATTTTTCGTGTATTTGTTTTTGACGATAAATAATATCTTGCTTTTCGTATTTTTGCATAAAGTGCCATTTTCGGTGGTATTTAAAGAGGCGAAAGATTCTGCCGGTTGGGCAGTGCTTTTTGCGGTGTCGAGGTTGATATCGAATTTTTTATTTGCCAATGCCATCAGCGTCCTTTATGTTGGAGTTGCTGTGGCGATAAAAAGGATTTCTACTTTGCTCACAGTAGTCTTGGGAGGAAAATTTTTGTCTGAAGAAAATCTGAGATGGAGGATGATGTCTTCTGCCGTCATGATTGTTGGAGCGCTCTTGATAGTGTTCGCTTAATCTGGTTAAATCTTATTTGAACGGGGGAGGGTACCTTTAAATAGGGGGCGATATGCTGATACACGAATTTGTCTGTCCGATTTGTAAGAAGTCTCAGCTTTTTGGGTTCAACCAGCAAGAGATCAAGAATGGCGGAAAGAAGACGACATGCCGTAGCGATTCTTGTAAGAACTATTTTCTATGGATTCCGCTTTCAACCGGAAAGATGGTATTATTTTTGAAGGGATCAAGATTTCTTGATAAAGCGAAAGCAAAAATTGAAATCGGGGAAAAGACTTTCATGAGAGAAATAATTTGTCCTTGTTGCGATAAACTGCAATACGTCTTATTTGAGGATGAGGATATCCCACATGGCGGAAAAGTATGGCGGTGCCTCAGCAAGAAAGGTTCTTTGTTGTGGGTGCCTATTATCGGACATGTCATTAATTATCTGGCGTGGATCAAAAATCAAACCAAGAGAAAAAGATAAAATCCATCAGGTTAAACCTGATGGATTTTTGTTTGGGAAAGAAAAATCGCCCCGGCTTTTGCCAGGGCGCTTGAGATTTGCAGATGGAGTGGTTGATTTTTAAAGCGGAATCGGACTATAATATAAGCCTTGAATTGTCAAGAAATATATATTTATTATTATGGCTGATATTTGGAAAAACTTAAAAAGGCCGATTATCGGTATGGCGCCGATGGATGGCGTGACCGATGCGGCGTTCCGTCGCATAGTTGCAAGACATCACGGGCCAGACATCACCTTTACTGAGTTTGTCACCGTAGATGGTATTTTTGCTTGTATGCAGGGAAAGGTCAGTGCAGAAAAAGTGCTCGATGGTTTGATCTATGGCGAAGATGAGCATCCGATAGTAGCGCAGGTTTTTGGCGCAAGTCCTGAAAAATTTTATGCCGTCGCACCTTTTTTATGCGAGCTTGGCTTTGACGGTATTGATATAAATATGGGTTGCCCAGAAAGAGTCATTGTAAAATCCGGTAGCGGAGCTGCCTTGATAGACAATCCAAGATTAGCCGGAGAAATTGTGAGTGTTTTAAAAAAAGGAATCGCTGATTGGGCAAGCGGGAAATTAAGCATAAATGATTTCCCGGAAAATATGAAAGCTTATGTTAAAAAAGGCTCTGAATTGAAAGAAAGAAAAGAGGTTCCCGTATCAGTGAAAACGAGAATTGGCACGAAAAGCAATACTATAAATGAATGGGCAAGATATCTAGCGGAGATGGATTTAGCTAATGTCTCTTTGCACGGCAGGACATTGAAGCAAATGTATGAGGGAAAGGCGGATTGGGATGCGATTGCAGAAGGCGCAAAAATTATCAAAGAATCCAGTGCTAGCGTGCTTGGTAATGGTGATATCAAAAGCGTCCAGGATGGGCAAGAAAAAGCGGAAAAGTATGGTTTGGACGGGGTTTTGGTTGGTAGAGCCATTATGGGCAATCCATTATTTTTCTCGGGCAGAGAGCCGAGCGCAAGAGAAAAGCTGACCCTTGCCCTGGAGCACGCCAAGTGCTATGAAGAGATATTGGGACACAAGCGTTTTGTGAATATGCGTAAACATCTGATCTGGTATGCTAGTGGATTCCAGGATGCCAGCGAAGTGAGGTCGCGATTGATGAAGGTGGATAATGCGAAAGATTGTGAGATGATAATAAATGAAGCGATTGATAGATTATAGATAATTTATTAAATTAGAGCGTTTAGGATGTACCTTCTCAGAAACACTCGCTTCGCTTTCCAGCGGCTCAGCTCGTTCGTCCTCGGAAAATTTGTTTTGCAGTTAAACAATTATACTGCAAAACACCAAGCAAATTTTCCTGTGGATGTTCTTCGAAGGCACATCCTAAACGCTCTTAAGTAATCAATAGAATGGATTTTAAAAAACTAGGACAATTTTTGAAAGATGAGGGGCAGCCGGCGTTCCGCTTGAAACAGATACAGAAAGCGGTTTTTGAAGATGCTTTGATTGATTTCAATGATATGACGTCGTTGCCGAAAGACTTGAGAGATGTCTTGAAAGATGAGTTCCGCATCCTGCCTTTTTTCGCCATGCCTACCGGCAGGCAGGCGAAAAATATTTTAGTGTCCAAGAACAAGGACTCATACAAAGCGTTGCTTGAACTCGAAGATGGGAGAGTGATAGAGACCGTTCTTCTGAATATGAGCGAAGGCAGTTGGTCGGTGTGCGTGTCTTCGCAAGCGGGTTGTGCGATGCGTTGCAGTTTTTGTGCGACCGGTGCTTCAGGATTTTTCAGGAATTTGACGTCAAGCGAAATATGGGGACAGGTTTTATTTTGGAAGGCATATATCAAAGAGCATAAAATAAACGGCCATGCCTACCGGCAGGCAGGCAAAATATCAAACGTCGTATATATGGGTATGGGTGAGCCTTTCAACAATTTGGAAAATGTTTTTGAAAGCGTGAGAGTCCTGACAGACCCACAGATGTTGGGTATTGGCCAGAGGAGCGTTTCTATATCGACATGTGGGGTAGTTCCTGGCATTGAAAGATTCGCGCAAGAATTTCCACAGGTGAATCTGGCGATCTCATTGCATGCTCCATCTGATGAATTGAGAAATCAATTGATGCCGGTGAACCAAGCTTACAATCTGAAGGCTCTGGCGCAGGGGCTTAAAGATTATTTTAAAAAAGCGAACAGGAAAGTTTTTATCGAATATATATTGTTGGATGGCGTGAACGACAGTTTGGAAAATGCGAATGATCTGGTGAGTTATCTTGCGGGCATTGGCAATAGACAGCTTTTGCATGTGAATCTGATCGTGTTTAATCAAGTGCAAGGGTCTAAGCTGAATCCGTCTTCTCGTAATCAGGCTGAAAGATTTAAGAATTTCCTCATTAAAAATAAATTCAATGCCACGATCAGGAAGAGCCTCGGTCAAGACATCGAGGGAGCTTGTGGCCAATTAGCCGGCCAAAAACCGGCAACTCGTTAGCAACTTAGATTATCAGGAAAATAAAATATGTTATAATGTATTCATATTTCATGATTGAACTTCTTTTTTCGGAAATCTCAATAGTTTTGGTGCTGGCGACTACGCTGGCGATAGCAGCCATGATTTTCAGGCAGAGCGGTATTTTGGCGTATATACTAACTGGGGTCATCATCGGACCGCTGGGCTATTTAGCTTTTGATAGCAAGGAAACACTGGAGGTGATGTCAAAAATCGGGATTACGCTGCTATTGTTTTTGGTTGGTCTTGAAATGAACTTATCTGGCCTCAAGCAGGTGGGAAAGCCGGCTGTTATTATCGGCTTGGGACAAGTGGTTTTTACCGCTGTCATCGGTTATTTCATATCATTGTTTTTAGATTTTTCATCTACGGCTTCTGTTTTTATCGCATTGGCCCTGACTTTCTCTAGTACTATTATCGTGGTGAAGTTGCTCTCTGAGAAGAAGGACTTGGGAAGTTTGTATGGCAAGATAGTGGTTGGTGTTTTGTTGGTGCAGGATTTTCTGGCGTTGTTGGCTTTGATATTTTTAGCCGGTTATGGAGTCGGAGGAGGAGCTCCTGACCCCATAAATATCTTGATCATCTTGGCGAAAGGCGCAGTATTGTTTTTGATATTATTTTTGCTCGGGAAAAAGTTTTTGCCGAAACTAGTCGGTTTTATAGCGAGGTCGCCGGAACTTTTATTCTTATTTAGCATCGCTTTTGCTATGGGCATAGCGACGTTATTCGCTTCGCCTTGGATTGGCCTATCTTTGGAAATCGGAGGATTTTTGGCTGGTATTGCTTTATCGTATTCGTCTGAGCACTATCATATCCATTCGCGCATCAGACCGGTGCGGGATCTATTTATTGTAGTATTTTTTATTATTTTGGGATCAACTTTAATTTTGAGGGAGTCGGTTGATATTTGGATTCCAGTGGGAATATTCTCAACATTTGTGTTGATAGGTAATCCGCTGATTGTAATGATTATCATGGGGCTTTTGGGATATAAAAGAAGAACGAGTTTTATGACCGGTCTGACCGTTGCGCAGATATCAGAATTCAGTTTCGTCTTGATGCAACTTGGCAAAGACGTGGGACAAGTCGATGAGCGTTCAGTGACTATTATCACATTGGTCGGAATCATCACCATCACAGTTTCTTCATATTTTATGATCGGTGGGGAATGGATTTATAAGTATTTATCCGGAGTGCTAAAGATTTTTGAAAGAAAAAGCACGATTGAAAGGCCGATTACCCACAAAGATATGACTGGTCATATCGTGCTCGTGGGGGCTCATCGCTTGGGAAGGCATTTGCTTTCAGTATTGTCTAAAGAAAATATGGAGATAGTGGATTTTAATCCAGACACAGCAAAAAAATTGGAAGCCGAGGGATATCATGTTGTGTATGGCGATATCTCAGACGAAGAAATCCAAGAAGAGGTGAATATGAGCAAGGCAAAATTGATCATTTCAACGATACCCGATATCAGCGACAATCTGGCTATTTTAAGTAGGGCTAAGGAGCTGAAATTGGAAAATCCTCCGAAAATAATCGTGACAGCGAATGAAGAATGGGAGGCGAAGATGCTTTATGAGGAGGGCGCTGATTATGTCATTTTGCCTCACTTTATTGGAGCTCAGCAGATCGCTCATATGATTGAAGAAGATCACGACTTGCCAAGATTGAGGCAATATAGGGATCGCGATTTGGCGACATTGGGATAGGGTTGGACGGATATTTGTAATAAAAATCGAGAAAAAGCGTCTTTGCTGTTGCGCAAGACGCTTTTTTGCTGTATATCAAGATATTGATTATCAGCTTTTATATCTTGACAAAATGTCAAATATGATATATAATGGCGAGATGTAAATTGAAAAATACATAGGAGATTAGGGCATAAAACAACCTTAATATAAGGGGGAGGTAGGGATATGATACGGGTATTAGTGGTGGTAGCGATTATCGTTTTGTCCGGCTGTGCTGCCAATAATCAAGCGGCAATACAGCAGGATGAAAGCTTTGCTGATAGGATTGATGACAGTGTCCTGTCGTCGAACCCCAATCAGCAAAAGTGCTTGGAGGGTGGGCTACCGATGATAAAAATCGGAGTCGACCCAGTGAATCCTTACCGGTTTAATCCCAAGACAGAGGATAGGTACAAGATTAAAATACCTCTCTTTGTCAGAACCAAGGGGAAGAAGGGCAACAAGGAGGTGTCAGGATGTATTCCGCCCGGTACGGTAGTCGTCGTTAAAAAGGGCGATACCAAGATAGAGAGAATCTTCGAGTGTGGCAACCCCATACTCAATGATATCTATCTGCCGGTTGGAAATAAAAATATCGCGGCGAAAAATAAAAATCAGCAGGAAGAATGTATCACCTGGGATTCTGTCGCAACCACTGGGGGATCGACGATGCTTGCTGGAGGAATTCCTTTAATCATCGCAGGCGGGCCGCCTGCGTGGATTGGCGGAGGATTGATTGTCGCTGGGGGCTATTTTTTTTATAATGGGTTTGAAAATAATTTCTCGCCAGAGAAAAAAACCAAATCCATTTGTAAAGCGATGGGAGGAATGATCGGCGCATCCGTTGGTGCTTCTGTGGGAAGTAATAACGCAGAAACAGGAGGCAATTCAAGCGGAGATACCGGAGGCAATGGCGATGGTAACGGCAATGGCAATAGTAATGGGCCGGCCACACCGCCTCCTGTGCCCTGATCTTCAAAAAGGACGAAGAGCTAAAAGCTCTTCGTCCGGATTTTTCAGAATTGAATGTAGGAATTGAATTTTGAAAAATCTTAATTAATAATTTTTTAAATAATTTAAATAAACAGAATGAATAAAAATATCTTCAACAAAATAGTTTCGATTGCGAGCATTGTTTTTGTCATTGCTGGTTTTGTGCTTCCGACAGCATCATTGAATGCGGCGACTGCTACATTTAATAATGATTCATTGGACGTCAAGACTTTGCAAATTGCAAATTCCACGAAAGAGAAAGGAACATTTAACTGGAAGCCTACAGCATCAGCAGATGCTGGTGATGAAGTTGCCTTTTTGATTTATTATCACAACACTTCAAATGCGATTGCTGATAATACGAAGATCAGGATCAATCTCCCAAACAGTAGTGTTTCAAACCAAAACATCTCTGTTAATATTTGGGCAGATAATGCCAGCTCTATTTATGACAATACAACTTTAAACATCTCATCCTCACAAAGTCTTTCTTTGGTTGCCGGTTCAGTAAAATGGCATCCTAATCAGAACTCAAGCGTTGTCCAGGCATTGCCATTCGGCCAATCCGGAGATGAAATTACTTCATATAATGGTTTGAATATCGGCAATATTGCGGGCGGTTGGAGCACTCAAGGTTATCTCACATTAAAAGTGAGGGTTAGTGGCACTTCTACGACGACCACCACTCCTACGATTATCACAGTAGTATCAGCGCCAGTTATCACTACTTATGCGGCATCAAACAAAACTTCCGGTTCAGCAACTTTAAATGCGATCGTAAATCCAAGCAACGCTTCAACAAGTGTCTGGTTTGAGTATGGCACTTCTTCAGGTTCGTTGGCTTATTCCACCTCAACTCAAAACTTCAGCGCAGGTTCTGATTCTTCAAGTTTTGCATCTGTATTAGCAAGTCTTTCATCAAATACTACATATTATTTCCGCGCTGTGGCATCTAATTCAGCCGGTACGACGTACGGATCAACTTTGTCATTTACTACTTCTACAACCACCACAGCTGCAACATTAGCACCTTCTGTCACTACAAATTCTGCGACAAGCGTGGGTACAAATTCTGCCACCTTGAATGCATCAGTGAATCCGAATAACGCTTCAACTAGCGCTTGGTTTGAATATGGCACATCTGCATTTTCATTGGCTAACAGCACATCAACTCAAAGCTTCAGCTCAAGTGCTAATTCTTCAAGCTTTGCTTCAACATTATCAAATATCTCAGCCAATACTACATATTACTTCAGAGCCGTTGCCCAGAACTCATCAGGCAAGACTTATGGCAATACATTGTCATTTGTGACAGCGCAAAATCAGACTAATTCTTCTGCGCCTTCTGTGACTACGAATTCTGCTACTGCTATTACTGCAAATACTGCCAATTTAAACGGCACAATCAATCCTAATGGATTTTCGACCAATGCTTGGTTTGAATATGGCACCTCTTCCAATTCTTTGACCAAGTCAACATCAAGTCAGAATATCGGA
>CAYHBU010000028.1:0-8881 GCA_964354925.1 uncultured Candidatus Saccharibacteria bacterium
ACCGAGGACACAAAAAGCGAATATAGCGAGTCTTTTCCGAGGCAGGAATCGAACCGTAGGCTCCAATTTTATCCGCGAGTAATCGAGCGAATATAAAATTAGGAGTTTCGAGTAACATGAGAAGCGATTCCTACCGAGGACACAAAAAGCGAATATAGCGAGTCTTTTCCGAGGCAGGAATCGAACCGTAGGCTCCAATTTTATCCGCGAGTAATCGAGCGAATATAAAATTAGGAGTTTCGAGTAACATGAGAAGCGATTCCTACCGAGGACACAAAAAGCGAATATAGCGAGTCTTTTCCGAGGCAGGAATCGAACCTTACGGAAACAGCTAGAGCTAATTAAAACAGACCATCATTTTGATGGTCTGTTTTTTCTATTGCGCTGCTTCAATATTTTTCGCTTTTGGTCTTTTGAGAGATCAAGCAAGAAACCAAAAGTGATGCTTGCCCCATTAAGACTTTGATATCTGGTCATCTCTCTGGCAATTCGTTTTAGAACGGAGTGATCGCAATCGAGACCACTAAATGGAGATCCCCTGCAAATCTCTAGCGAGCGGATTGCTTCATCTGTTCTCTTGATACTTCTTCCCAGTGCTGGCCTAAGGATGTTTTTCCAGAATTCATATGATTCATAGTCATTTTTAAGCATCCAGTGAACGAGATTCATTTTTGCCATTGTCGAATCCTCCTATTTTCAAAGTAAGCTACTGGATTAAAAGATAACAATTAGGAATAAGGTTTGCAAGATGGATTCCAATCTTATGCTCGCGACGGCGGAGTTTGTTTTTATTGGTCCAATGATTTCACAGATATTGAATTTCTCTGAAAATATAAATCCCCTATGTCGCTTAGCGACATAGGGGATAGTGCTCAGGCTTTCCAGGCCCTCCCTGTTATTTGCTCGAAGAGTCTTTTGACTCTCGGATCGGCCGTGTTGCGACATGGAGCATCAATCTTGCTCCCAATCGTCAAGAATCCAAAAGTCGAAGCGCTCTCACAGCATACATCGGTGAAGAGTATTATCGGAACGACAACACTCTCACCTCGGCCATTTTTTATCACTGCTTCGGTGACTAAGTCATCGAAGCTGATGCCAGAGCGTTTCCACTTCAGTGTGCCGGCATCCTGGGCTTGGAATATCGCCGTAAAAGCATCTTCGCAAACCCTCTCCATAGCCTCTTGGAATGCGTCGATGTTGGTGATTGGCTCCAGTCCTACACCGATAATTTGGTAGCCACTTCTTGATGTCTCTCTTGATTCCTGCATTGAAACCTCCGGTACAGCTTTATTTTACACCCAAATTATGATATATTTTAACATAATAGAGTTGATAAGTCAAGACATTTAGTGGGACGGCTTGATGCGTGGATGTGATTTGAGATATTTATTGTTTGGCGGATGGGGTGAGATTGTGACCCAAGAGGGAATTTCCCTTTTGGGTCAGACCAATGACCTTGATGTAGGGCTTATGAAAATTTAGCCTTCAGAATCTTTGAGTTAAATATGTTAATAGTCGCCAATATGAATATTGCTATTCCTGCAGATAAGAACAAAAAGTAGGAGATTGTGAATATTTTTTCACTTATGCTTGACATGATGCAGGCTATGTTGGATGATAAGATTGTTATCAATGCAAAGACTATGAGATCTTTTATGGAATACCGACATTCATTTTGATCGGTGAATTCCGTTGCTACCTTTTTTGATTTTACAATGAGAGATATTAGGACGATATAGGAAATGATTATTGAAAGATAGGGAGTCAGGGTTTGAGGCATCCTTTCTGGATAAAGCAGGACGAAGCCACCAGCATATAGTAGTAACAAATAAATGGATATCAAAATAAATTTGATTTTACTGAATCCAAATACCATTAAATTAGATTTTTTCGATAAATAGTATGCTCCTAAAATAAGCAGTAAGGTTCCGATTAGGGAAGCATTAGCAGATGCTAAATTGAATCCATTCCCTCTTGCGATGAATGTGCTTATCGAGATCAAAAAGGAAACAATAATGGCTGTTTTTGCGGTAGATTTTTGAAGGATAGTATCGTGTCCCTTGAGAATCTTTCCAGTCAATATTTCAAAAACTAAAATTGGGAGAATGAAAGAAGTTATGGGGTGCCAAAAAAGCACTAAGACTGGAAATTCTGCAATTCCGATTCCTAAGACAGTCCCTAGTCCAGTTCCAGAACCAGAATATCCTGCCCATAAAACTTTAGTTATCCATGATTCGTATAATGCGAAAATGGTCCCGAAGAAATATAGTTGGGAAAGCGAAACTTTTTCAAGTTTCAGGGCAATCCACAAGAAAAACAAAACATGGCTAAGATAAAGAGGAAAGGTTATGAGCACTCCCCATCCGCTGGCAAACCATGTTCGAGAAGCTCCTGAAAAGATTTCTGCAAAAAGTATCGACAAGCACCCCAGCAACAATATAGGGAAGATGATGGAAGATCTTCTTTTTACCTGCTGATCCAGAGACTGAATCTTTTGTTCTGGCATTTTAATTGATTGTACAAGTCCCTTTGATGCGGGGCGGTAGCATTGATGATAATTGGCGGATGGGGTGAGATTCGAACTCACGAGGGGCTTTCACCCCTAACAGTTTTCAAGACTGTCGCTTTCAACCGCTCAGCCACCCATCCAAAAAATCGTAAAACGATTTTTAACTTATAACTGACGACTTACAATTTACAACTAAAAATTAAAATTTGCAATATCTTTAAGTTGAATTTGAATATCGTTGTTTGCTGTAGGTGGTTAGTTGCTTGTTGATCTGCTTTATTTTGCAACAGTCAGTGCCCAGACCTCTTTGGCCCCGGATTTCTTCAGTATTCTGGCGCACTCTTCGATGGTGGCGCCGGTCGTGATCATGTCATCTATCAGGATAGCAGTTTTGCCCTTGACCTTCTTGGTGTTTTCACAGATGAATGCCCCGATTATATTTTCCGCTCTTTCTTTGATGTCGGCCATTTCTATTTGCGGTTTTGTATATTTATTCCTTTTCAAGTCAAGGAATAATTTTATATTTAAATTTTTAGAAATTTCTTTTGCCAAGATTTCTGATTGATTGAACCCTCTCCAGGCAAGACGTTTTTTGTGTAGGGGGACGGGGACAATGATCAGTTCTTTAGATTGATGGCCCGGTAGTTTATTGGTGGAATGGTAATCTAATAAATGAGATTCTTCCAATGATCGGATCATAAATCGTGCAAGTTCTGGTCCGATACTTTTGATGAATTCATATTTGAAAGAATGAATCATGTTTTTAACCATTGCATTATCATAGGAGAAGGGTGACAAGAAAAATTTAGCGTGTGTTTTATGGAGACTGCATTTTTTCAGATGTGAAGTCTTGTTTTTGCATGTAGGACAAAAAGAGTAGTGATTGATTTGTATTTGGCGAGCGCAATCTTGGCAGACATACAGGCCTTCTTTTTTGCAACCAAAACAGAATTTAGGGAATAATAGATCGAGGATAAAATTCAGTGCCTTACTCAGAATTATTTTTATTTCCCGACAGTGAAATGTCGACATATTCATATTGAAAATTTATAATTTATAAATCCTAATTTTTAATGGAATTTCCAATTCTTAAATTTCAAAATTTGGCATTTCGATTTTTATTGGATACTCAAGTTTAGACACTTTGCAATTTAAGGCCTCATTAATTACTAACCGATGAGCCTCAAGTATGCTGGACGAGTACATTTGTTTGTTGCCACATTTGAAATGTAGTATAATAAATTTATTAGCCATAATCCATTTATTTATGAAAAAATCTCTCCATCAAGCTTTAAAGATTTTTGCTCTGATTTTGATTGCTGTCGGTGTGGCAGTCGGAGTCTCTCTTTTGGATTTTAAAGATCAAGGATCACAAAAAGTTTATGCGGGAGTTGGTGATAATGTGACCGGCTACGCCTGGTCGGAAAATATCGGCTGGATTAGCTTTAATAATACTAATACCGGAGGAGGAGTATCTTATGGCGTAAATATTATAGAAAACGCATCCGGTGTAGGTGTGCTTTCTGGCTATGCTTGGTCGGAAAATATCGGCTGGATTAGTTTTAATAGAGCAGACACCGTTGCTCCTCCTAATAATGACGTCGGTCTCGTTCATGGAGCTTTGGCTTTTGTTGATGGGGGCAATAAAATGCAGGGATGGGCGAGGGCTTTGAGCGCTTGTGATGCCATGCCTTGTGCTGATGTCGGCGCAGGAGTTAATGGTGGCGGTTGGGATGGATGGATAAGATTTAATGATAATAGCACTTATGGATTAACCTTGGTTCCTCAATTAGGCACTTCATATTTTACTGGTTGGGCATGGGGATCAGATGTTTTAGGTTGGCTTAGCTCAAATAATTCCACAGGAGGAGGCGGTACGGTATATAAAATGGAAACGACCTTTGAGCTTAATCAAGCTCCAACTTCTCCATCACCATCTTCGCCTGCTACTATGAATCCTAAATTCTGTTCTAGTTATGATTCGTCCTCAACTTATTTGGTATTTAACTGGATATTCAATGATCCCAATCTGAATTCCAGCAATCAACAATCAAAATATAAAATAGATGTCACTTATCCAGGATTTTCTTATTCGACAGGGGAAATCAATCAAAGTGTTGCTAGTGGTGGTGCTGGCAGTGGCAGTGTTTTGCTAAGCAATCTAGGGTCTTGGTATGGTGAGACGATAACTTGGGCGGTGACGGCATGGGATAATGGAACATTCCCAAAATCAACGAGTTCTAGTTCTACATATGTTATGCCTGACCGTGAATATCCTTACGTAACATTCTACTCCAATCCTGCTCTTGATAAGATTTTCGCTAAACAAGATGTGAAGTTTTCTCCAGATCAATTTTCCACGACCGATCAAGCGAAGTGTTATAGTAGTGGCAATACAGCAGGCGCTTGTAGCAGTTATTCGTGGAGTTTTTCTGGCACTGCAAATCCAGCTCCTGTATCATCAGCGTCAAAAGAACCGGTTATCAATTTAGGATCTGGCGGTTCATTATCAGCGACTTTGACGATGAAGGATAGCGCTAATCATAGTTGCTCGGCTACAAGGAATATTACTATTGGATTACCGCTACCAGACGTCAAAGAAAAGAAGTAATAACGCGCAATAGCGAGAACAGTTAATTAATAACATTTAGCACTTAACCCAATCGAGTTAACTGCCAACTGTCAATTGTTAACTGCCAACTGTTAATTGTTTAATATATTCAAACCTAAAAAATATTCAGGCATAGATATCGGCACTAGCTCTATTAAGCTTGTTGAGTTAAAGCATGAGGGGGAGAAGATAGTGTTGAACACTTACGGAGAATTAAGGATTGCCGGTAAGGCTGAGGGCAGTAACAAGATTATTGATATTATGCATATTCCGGAAAAGCAGTTAATAGACATGTTGCGCCAATTGATGATAGCCACAAGGTCTACGGCAAAAGATGCGGTTTTCTCCCTTCCGGTATTTTCTACCTTCATCACCTTGATTGATTTGCCTTTTATGGAGAAACAAGAACTCGCCAATTCTTTGGTTTTTGAGGCGAAAAAATATATTCCCGTGCCCATGGAAGAAGTGCAATTCAGTTGGAGTGTTGTTGAAAATATATCCGGCCTTCCCGAACAGATGTCTGCTTCCAGCAAAAGGTCTTCGCCGCTATTGTCGGCTCAATTAGATGCGCCATCCAACAAGATGCAGGTTTTACTCGTCGCCGTACCAAATGAGATAATCTCGAAATACAAGAACATTGCTAAAAGCTTAGGAGTCAATGCTAGTTTTGAGATTGAAACATTCAGTCTCGTGAGGTCTTTGGTCAAGAAAGGCATAGATGATAAAGGGGTTGTCGTCATAGTGGATATGGGATTCAAAAGCACGGAAATTTGTTTGATAGATGGTGGGTTATTGAGACTTTCTCATAATTTTGAAACATCTGGAGCTAGTCTTACGAAGGCGCTATCAACATCTTTGAATGTGAGCTTTGATGGCGCGGAAGATTTAAAAACAAAGAAAGGATTAAAGTTATCTATTTCTGAAAAATCCGCGCTGGATAGCTTGATGCCATTGATTGATATGATCGTATTTGAGATTGAAAGGACTATAATAAATTATCATCAGAGGACCGGCAGGCGAGCGCAAAAAATAATACTTTCTGGCGGTACCGCTAATATGTCTGGCATCGTTGATTACTTTAGCAATCATCTTGGAGTTGTGGTGACAGTCGCTGATCCATTTTTCAGGGTTTCTTGTCCGTCGAGCTTGAATCAAAATCTAAGAGATCTTGGTCCGACATTCTCCGTTGCTGTTGGACTAGCTGAAAAGAATTTAGTATAATTATTAAAAAGTAGCAGTAAACTTCAAATATTATGGCAGACATATCCTTATTGCCCAAAGAGTATGCAATAAAAGTAGCGCCACCGACTAAAAAAGCAAAAATATTTTCCATACTTTCTTTCTTTCTTTTGCTCGTAGTTTTGGGATTTTGGGGAGGATTGTATTTTTACAATGATCAATTAAATAAAGAAATCGTTGACTTGAAAGGCGAAATAGATGAAGTCCGTCAAGGCGAAAATCAGGATAAAGTAAGGAAGATAAATGAAGCAAATAGAAAGATAAATATTTTTAATGAGAAATTCAATAAGCACATTTATGTTTCCAATGTTTTTACGGAAATAGAGAATTTTACCCTTAAGAAAGTGTATCTTAGTTCATTTACCGTTGACGTGCCCAAGAGCCTAGTCACATTATCTGGTACGACTGATTCTTATACTAATTTTTCCAAACAATACAATGTATTGAATGATAAGGATGGCGTCGTAGATGGAGTCGATATAGATTCTGTTGAATCGTCAAAAAGCGGAGTTGATTTTAATTTTTCTCTATACTTAGCTGATAGCATTTTTTATAAAAGCAATTAATCCCAAATAATATGCAAAGGCCAAGCCTGATTCCATTTTTAGTATTCTTAGTCAGTATAACTGTCGGATTTATCGTTGTTTGGCCGGAATGGAAAATGGTTAATGAATTGAAGGAAGAAAAGGTGCTACAGGAAGGGGCATTAGAGGATCTCAAGGATACGATTGCCAACATCAATGAATTATCCAATAAGTATGATAAGTCAGAGGAGGATATAGATAAATTGGCAATAGCTATCCCATCAACTCCGCAAATACCTGAGCTTTTAATCCAAGTAGAGGAGTTGGTGAAGAGAAACGGCTTGATTTTGGGAAATATTGATTTTTCTGTTGAAGGGGCAAAAGGCGAAGGTTCTTTGCGAGATGAAGTAGGAGTTATTGCAATTAATGTTTCTGTGGAGGGGACATATTCAGGTTTGAAAAATATTTTGAATGATATTGAAAAAAATATCAGATTGATGGATGTGGCGTCGGTAGGCTTTAGCAAGATTGACAAAGAAACGGGATTCTCCGGTTACTCGATATCATTAAATACTTATTATTCAGTGAAGTAATAATTTAATAGGAAAATTTTATATAAAATAAAATTACTTTTATAGTGGTTATGGAATTGATTTGAAGGATAGCATAGTTTGTCATATTATTGGATTATAATTGTCGACTTTGACTGTTTCGTTGATGCGAGATAGTTAAAGTCAATATACTGAGTATGAAATTAAACTTTATTGATCTTAAGGATCAGGAAAATAAGCAGAAAGTGATGATTGGCGTTTTAATTATTGCTGTCTTGGTAACATTCCTGATCATATACTTCAATTATTTCAGTCAAGAGGTCGCTACATTGGTTGCTCCGCCAACTACAACGCCTATCAGTATTATGGGCGAGCAAAAATTAGATCTCGCAGTATTGGAAAGTAAAAAGTTTCAGGATCTTAGAAAGTTTGGAATTTATCCTGTCGACGTCAAGAGGGATGAGGTCGGGAGAAGTAATCCTTTTTCTCCATTTTAATAAATTAGCGATTAGCGATTAGCGATTAGCGATTAGCTGGTTGCCATAAGCTACTTGTTGATAGTTTAGTTTTGGCCAATAACCTTAGATTATTTGATTTTCTGGTCCAGCAGGGAAAGATAAGTCAAGAAGATGCGGACCAATATAAAAAAGAAATTGAATCATCTGGCATCCAGCCAGAGAATTTTATAATTGAAAAAAAAATACTAGGCGAAAGTGATACTTACAAGATAAAATCACAAATTCTCGGTGTTCCAATAAGATTGTTCGATGAAGACGAGGTTATACCAGACGATGTTTTGAAGGAGGTATCTGAAGATGCCGCAAGAAATTATTACCTTATTCCTTTCAGGAAGATAGAGAATTTTTTAGAGGTTGGCATGGTCAATCCTGATGATATTAAAGCTCGTGATGCTTTAAGGTTTATTTTACTTCGCAAGGGCTATGAGCCAAGGATTTATCTCATCACTCCCAGTGATTTTAATAGGTTGGTAAAGCAATACAAGACTCTGAAAGGAGAGGTGGCAGAAGCCGTAGTGAGTTTAAAAAAAGAAATAGAAGAATTGCCATTGGTTAAAGGTGGAGAGGTCGAAGAGAAATTAACAGAAGAGGCACCGGTCACTAAAATGCTTGCTGTCATCTTGAAGCACGCAGTCGATGGCAGGTCATCCGATGTGCATATTGAGCCGCTGGAAGATAAAGTGCGAGTCAGGTTCAGGGTTGATGGCATGCTTCATACGAGTCTTACCATACCCAAAGAGGTGCACGCAGCACTGATAAGTCATATTAAGATATTGTCTAATTTGAAGATAGATGAGTCACGTGTTCCCCAGGATGGTCGCTTTAGGACAAAGGTGGGTGCAAATTATATCGATTTACGTATTTCAACATTCCCGACTTCTGAGGGTGAAAAAGTCGTGAGATCGGAAGAGCACACGTCTGAACTCCAG